>CAUVHB010000131.1:0-4966 GCA_963551335.1 uncultured Treponema sp. | reverse complement strand
GTACTTATGCTTTATAGACTTGGCTCAAATTCAGAGCTTATTAAGAAATAGGGAAAATTTCCCATTATACGAATAAAAGAGAAGAAAGCATTACATACCGAGAAAAAATGATATGAGGAGCAAAAACTATGACGGTAAAAAAGATAGCAATCATCAGCCTTTCACGGGGCTTGCTCGGCGAGCCGTTTATTAAGCACGAGGAAGAACTGGGCTTTAGGCGTTTACGCTCATACGGAATAGAAGTTGTTACTACTGCGAATGCGTGTAAAGGAATTGATTTTCTGCAAAGCCATCCCGAAGCCCGTGCGCAGGATTTATTGGATGCTTTCTCCGATCCGTCTATTGATATGATTCTGTGCGCAATCGGTGGAGAGGACACATACAAGCTGCTGCCGTATTTATTTGAACACGGTGAATTAGCAAACGCAGTACAGCATAGCAAAAAGATTTTTCTCGGATTCTCCGATACAACAATGAATCATTTTATGCTGCATAACGTAGGCGTGAATACTTTTTACGGTCAATCGTTTGTGGCGGATATCTGCGAACTTGAAGATGAAATGCTGCCATATTCAAAAAAGTACTTTGAAGAATTGCTTACAACCGGCACAATAAAAGAAATCCGCCCGAGCGATATGTGGTATAGTGAGCGTACGGAATTTGATGAATCACAGATCGGTGTAAAAAGAGTGCAGCACCAGAACAATGGATTTGAATTATTACAAGGAAAGTCCGTATTCTCCGGTAAAATACTCGGAGGCTGCATTGAAACAATGTATGATATGTTTGATAATACCCGCCATAATGACAGCCCTGCTTTATGCCGCCGGTATCATCTTTTCCCGAGCATTGACGATTGGCATGGTAAAATACTGCTTTTGGAATCGAGCGAAGAACGTACAAAACCTGAGCTCTATCAAAAGATGCTGCAAGCCTTAAACACTACCGGCATTTTTGAAGTTATAAACGGTATTCTTGTCGGCAAGCCTATCGACGAAGTATATTATGAAGACTACAAGCGTCTTTTAATCAGCGAAATCAACAAACCAAATTTACCGATTGTGTACAACGTTAATATCGGACACGCAACACCGCGGTGTATTATTCCCCTCGGCGTTGAGGCGATGGTTGATACAAATGAACAGGTTATACGGTTTGCGTAAAAGTCCTAAGATAAACGTTTTACAAAAGGCAATGCTTCAAATGTGTGATTTTCCAGCATACTGATTAAACGGCAAGCCGTACCGGTTGGATGATTTGTTCCTTTTTCCCATGCTTCTACCGTCTTAAGTGAGACACCCATGTAATTTGCAAACAAAACCTGTGTCATCCCAACGGAATTTCTTATGTGTTTTATTTCAATATTATTATATTTTTTTATAGGTTGAATTTCATACACGGTTTTACGGCCTTTTAACTCACCCCGTTCAATAGCAACCGCTTCATTTAAGCCGGTCATTAGACTATCAAAAAAATCACTCATGTTCTTTCCTCCAGTTCCTTGCAGTTCCAATCATTATATCGCCTGCCTCCGGATTTTTGATAAGGAATTGTTGCAATTCAGCCAAATCATCATCATTAAATCCAAGTGCAAACCACCTTTTTGTGAACGATGGCGTTTCTATAAATTCTCTTCTCATCTTATACTTTACAAAATACCCTATAAAATAGGGGTTTGTCAACGGTATTCCCTGAATACTTCCCAATTATCTATCGATATGATATTATTCCGCTCGGTGTTAAGGCGACAGTTGATGCGGATGAACAGGTTATACGGTTTGCGTAATTCGCATCATCTATCTTAAAGCATGATGATATGGATTATAAAAATATAATATATGAGAGGCCGATTATGAAAATACGAATTGCGATTGTTCTATTCCTCTACTGTGCTGCAACAAGTGTTGTATATGCATACGGTAAGGCTGATACAGATACTGCAGGCAATAATAATTATACCGGTACGATATATTTATACGGTGAACAGCACGGCGTTAAAAAAATAACGGATAAAGAACTGGCTCTATGGCGCACATATTATACCAAAGGTTTGAGGCATTTATTTCTTGAACTACCCTTTTATACGGCGGAATATCTTAATATGTGGTTAAGAGAAAAAGATAATACCATCTTAGAAGAAGTATTCAATGATTGGAAAGGAACAGCTTTTCATAATCAACATACATATCATTTTTTTATGCAGATAAAAGAGCTATGTCCGCAAACTGTTTTCCACGGTACCGATGTAGGGCATCAATACGGCACAACAGGAGAACGTTTCCTGCGCTACCTCGACAGCAAACAGCAGCAGAACATCCCCGCATATCTCCGAGCGCAAGAGATCATACAACAAGGTATTGCCTATTATAGCGGCGGCAATGCAAAGGCTATGGCATACCGTGAAAATATGATGGTTCAGAATTTTATCTATGAACTCAACCAAATTCAAAATGCCGATATCATGGGAATATACGGTTCTGCGCATACTGATACAGCTGCGCTTGATTCCACCGGAGCCGTTCCCTGTATGGCGAATCAATTAAAATCAATCTACGGAACGAATCTCAACACAGAGGATTTAAGTCCGCTCGCTAAGGACATAGAACCTATCCGCATAGATACCATAACGGCAGCGCATACCGACTATCGTGCGTATTATTACGGCAAACAAGATTTGACCGGATTTAAAGACTTTGCATACCGAGAATTTTGGCAACTTGACGGCGCATATCAGGCGCTCAAAAATTCCGGCAAAACCGGCGATTGGCTCCCGCAATCAAATTATCCTATGAAGGTTGAAGCCAATCAGGTTTATGTGATCGATTATACAAAAACCGATAATTCAAAAATGAGACTGTATTATATTTCCGAGGGAAAAATGCAGAACGGACAACTTATAACCGAAAACATTGCGACGGAGTAAAACGAGTCTCGATACGTTACTCTGAGAATGTTGACTAGCTTGAGCAATAGCGCGATGCGAAATGCACCGCTACAGAGCATCCGTTGCAGTATAAAAATGCCCCTGTTACTGATCATGGCAACAGGGACCATTAGTTTATAACTTTTTAATTTTTAGAAGTCGATTTCTTTACCGTAATACGCTGCAAGATAAATCTTTTTAATATCAGCGGCAGAGGTTTTGCGCGGATTGGTCAACGTACAAGCATCGTTAAAGGCTCTTTCGCTCATCAAATCCAATACCTTGAGGAATTTATCTTCTGCAATAACGGTGTTCTTTCCTTCCTGAATAGTGCGGGTAATGCCGACTTTCCGGTTCAAAGCAGAGACAGCCTTTGCAATATCGTCGATACCCAAAGCGCCTTCCAGCTTGCTGTACCGGTCGGTTTCTTTTCTATTATAGTTGATAATATACGGAAGCATAATTGCGTTCGCTTCACCGTGCGTCAGATGGAATTCACCGCCGATCTTATGCGCCATCGAGTGTACGATACCGAGCGAGCAGTTACTGAATGCAATACCGGCAACGGTAGATGCCGTGTGCATTTTTCCGCGTGCTTCCATATCGTTTCCATTTGAAACAGCCCGTTCAAGATAATCGAATACTAGCCGGATTGCTTCAAGTGCATAGGGATCGGTGTAATCGTCATGAGCGGTAGACACGTAAGCTTCGATCGCATGGGTCATAACATCCATACCGGTTTGAGCTGTTACCAGCGGCGGCATCTTTGCAGGAATTCTATCATCAACAATCGCAATGTCGGGGATGATATCTGGGCTTACGAGCGGATATTTGATATTCTTCTCTGTGTCGGTAATAACAGAGAACGCGGTAATTTCGGAAGCCGTTCCCGAAGTGGAAGGAACACCAACCAATTTTGCTTTTGTCCGCAGCTTGGGGAATTTGAAAGCGGCTAAATCATCAAAGTTATAACCGGGATATTCGTAGTATACCCACATGACTTTTGCAGCATCCATGGCAGAACCACCACCCAATGCAATAATCCAGTCAGGATTAAAGGCTGCCATCTTTGCGCCGCCTTCTTTACAGGTTTTAACAGAAGGGTCGGGTTCTACGCCGTCAATAACCAGCACTTCCATGCCAGCTTTTTCCAGATAGCTCTTCGCTTCATCGACAAAGCCGAATTTTTTCATCGAGCTTCCGCCGGTAACAATAGCGGCTTTTTTGCCTTCCAGCGTAGAAAGGAATTCCAAGGCGCCCACACCGTGCACAATTTTCGGGGGAATACTAAATGTTGCATACTTCATAATCGATACTCCTTCATAATACAAGAACTGTTCAACTCACCGGTAGTATAGCTAACAGGGCGTTTAATCGTCCTTTTCTTATTGGTACAAATATAACGATATTTTATTATTTAGTAAAGAGGGAGAATGACAAAAGAACACCGATCAGTCCAAAATCACCGACTCACCGGTGTTCTTACTCGAACTGTTCGATAAGTTCATGTCGAACAGGTTTACTATTTACAGTTCGATAGAATTACAGTTCTATCGAAGGATTCGCTTGCGTCAAAATTTCGGTTGTAACCGAAGCTCCAAGGTACTTTTGAGCATATTCGCCGATAAGCGCCAATGCAGCTTTTAAGTCTTCCAAGCGAGCCGGATCAAGATTTTCCATGATGATAAACGCATTTTTTGTATTTTCCGTAATCATCGTGCGCTGTCCATCGCGCCAATTAAAACAACGGCAGATGGCGCCTTTATTATCGCGGTAGCACAACTCCCCTTCCAGTGTTTGGCTGTGTTCCTCATCGCCGAGCGCAAAAAAATCGTCGCCGCCCTTTGTAACACCGAGGATTAAATCGCCGTCAAAGGCATCGCTGTCTTCCGCACCGCACGGTAAGCCAAATTGCAATGATGCGGCATTGTAAATATCTACCAACGGATTGATGTACGAAACGGGATTCTGTTTTTCCACTCGTTTCAGCAACGCTTCAATACTGCATCGAACACCTTTCTTTGTTTTAAACTTACGATAGGC
>CAUVHB010000130.1:0-5007 GCA_963551335.1 uncultured Treponema sp. | reverse complement strand
AGTGCAATGAGCGCCATTATAGAACCTTACCGTATAACTTGCTTAAAGCTCCATAATATTCCATGATACACCATAGCATAAACCAAACCGATTGCTATTCGCTCGCCCGCTGCATACGGGTATTCATCATCACACCCAACAGCGCATAGCCAGAGGTAAGGTCTTCCTGTTGCACCAATACGTTATCGGGTACTTTAATCTTCACATTCGTAAAATTCCAAATTGCATCAATACCCGCTGCTACCAGTTGATCGGCAATCGTCTGCGCGCTGGGGGAAGGAGCCGTTAAAACTGCCAATGCCGGATGCAACACAGCGATTTGCTCCGTCAAATCCTTCATTGCAAAAATTGGGATACCGTGAATTTTTTTACCGATCTTTTTTTTATCGCTATCAAACGCAGCGCAAATTTCCAATCCGTGATCTCTAAAGCCCTGATATCCAGTGAGTGCGGTTCCAAGATTACCAGCCCCGATGAGAATGGCTTTTTGTAATGTATCCCAGCGAAGAAAATGCTCGATCGCTGCAATAAGCTCTTCAACCGGATACCCCTTTTTGGGTTTACCGATAATGCCGGTAATCGCCAAGTCTTTCCGTACTTGAATCGGTTCCAAATGTAACTCTTCAGCGATAACGGTACCGGAAATATATGCATCGCCATTAGATTGAGCTTGCTTTACTATATGCAAATAGGAAGGTAATCTTCTAATCGACGGCACTGCAGGTATCTTTAACTTTTTCATCCCAATCACCTTACTTGTTGAAATTCAAGGATCACTAACTTCTAATGAGAACCGCTAAAAACCTCAATTTTTAGAGACTCCCTCATCCTCGCACGTATTTTATTATGATATAAGCAAAATAATGAAAGGTCAAGCGGTAATACTCATGGTAATTATTTAGGGTGAACTGCTGTATTTTCCTTAGATTTATTTGCGATGTATTTTTATAAATTATTAGTGTATAAAAATTTATAAAAATACTCGTCGGGCATCTCTAAAAATCTAACCTCGAGTTTTTAAAAGATGCCCAATAGTATGCGGTGGCTCAGCACAATCATAAGTATAGAAGCAAAAAGGAAAAATGCAATTACCGTATTGCATCACGTTACATCTAACCGAAAAGGTTATTGGAAAAAACGGATAGGCGCAAAAGTCATAAAAAAATATGATGAAGCGAAGAGTCCGTACAACAGATTGAGGGAAAGCAAGGAGCTAAGCGCTGTTGAAAAATATGAGTTGCGCCTGAGAAAGAACAAGTTAGATTTACAACAGCTCCTTGAAAAAAAAGCGGTTTTGTGCTTTTATAGGCGTATATGCGCGGACGTACTGTCTTTTTATATCTTTATCTTATTATTATTTTTACCGTGCTTGTTGCGGGTTCAGCGATGCTGGGTTACCTGTTGGCAGAAACAGCGGCTGTAAAACAAAGCGAACAATTTACCGCTTTTAATCCCGATTTACCGACACGGATACTTGATATACGCGGAGACTTGATAACCGAATTCTCTTCCAGTGAAAAACGGGAGATTATTGCATTCGATCAGATACCGCCTGCATTGATTAATGCGCTCCTTGTTCGTGAAGACCGCAGCTTCTATGAGCACCGCGGCTTTACCCTCAAGGCAATTTTCCGTGCCGTTATCGGAAAGCTCACCCGAAGAACACTCGGCGGTGGAAGTACCATCACCCAGCAAATTGCCGGTCTTTTATACTGCGACCGCACTGATATGAGCATTTCGCGAAAGATAAAGGAACTGTGGTGGGCAGTCCAAATGGAACGCCGATACTCAAAAGACGAAATTCTCGAACTCTATTTGAACAAAGTCTATTTCGGCGGAGGCACCTACGGAGTAAGCGCTGCCTGCCGTTTTTATTTCGGACATTCCGTTGCGGAAATTACCCCTGCGGAAGCTGCGATACTGGTTATTCAGCTGTCAAATCCTGCCTATTACAATCCTTTTGAATATCCGAACCGCGCGCAAGAACGTCAGGGCTATATCCTCGATGAGATGGTGCGGCTCGGGTATCTCACCAAAGAGGATAGAGATGAGTCCTATGATGAATACTGGGCTCACTTTGATTATACCCGCACCGCATCGTCCGCATGGTATAACCGTGAAGATAAAGCCCGCTGGTTCTCGGAATATGTGCGCCGCCAGCTTGAAACGATGATGTACGGTACGATGGATTTTTATTCCGACGGCTACATTGTGCATACTACCTGCGACCTGCGCCATCAGGCAGCAGCGGAAAAAGAGATGGGAGACTATATCCGCATTGCGAACACCCGTGTAAAGAATACCCGATCGCACCGCTTTGCCCAGAGCGAACTGTACAGCAACATTACTGCGCTCGTTTCGCTCGCCTTTAATATTCCGGCGCTCCATATCGATTCCGAACGAGTGCAGGCAAAAACGCTTTCTTACTACCGTAGCGATTTAAATCCCATTGTCGATATGGCGGCGATGCTGTTCGGTTTAGACAATCTCAAAATTACCGGCGCAAAAAGTACGGCAAAGGTGCAAGATGAGCTTGCAAGAAAAACGGTTGAAGGAACGCTCATCTGTTTGGAAAATAATACTGGATACATTACCGCGCTTGTCGGCGGAAGCAAATTCGATGCATCAAATCAGATGATACGGGCAACGCAGGGGCGGATCCAGCCGGGCAGTTCGTTTAAGCCGCTTCTGTATTCGGCAGCATTCGACACAAAACTGATTACACCGGCAACAGTGCTTGAGGATACGCCGCAAGTATTTCAAAACCAGAGCGGCGTCCCGTATATTCCCAATAACTATGCAGGGAACTGGCAAGGCACCGTTCTCGCATGGCGCGCATTGGTACGCTCGCTGAATATTCCGGCGATTAAGGTACTCGATACCATCGGTTTCGATGCTGCAATTACAAGGTCGGCCGCGCTGCTCGGTATTACCGATCAGGACGAAATAGACCGCACGTTCCCGCGGCTGTATCCGCTCGCCCTCGGCGTTATCAGCGTTGCGCCCGTTCAGATGGCAAAGGCCTTTGCCATCTTTGGGAACCAAGGACGGAGGGTTGACCCCATTGCGATCCGCACCGTAGAAAACCGCAACGGTACAATTGTGATGGACCCCGAGCGGGATTTACGGCTGGAACAACGGCGACGGGGAAATGCGATGCAGGTTATCAGCCCTCAAAATGCCTATCTGATGACCTCGGTACTACAACACACGATTACCGTAGGAACACTGAGAACTGCCTCAGAGAGCGGAGCAAAATTCCGCTTTAAGGATAAAAAAACCGGTAACTACTTTTCTATGCCTATTGCAGGCAAAACCGGTACGACTCAAAACTGGTCTGATGCATGGACAATCGGCTATTCTCCGTATTATACCGCCGCTGTTTGGTTTGGGTATGACAAGGGGGGGCAGTCGCTCGGACTTGAAAACACAGGTGCAATGCTCGCAGGTCCTCCGTGGGCAAACTTTATGAAAGCGATCCATGAAGATATGCCGTATCGGGATTTTATACGGCCCGAAACAGGCTTAACCTCCGTATCGGTTTGCTCAAAATCTGGTATGTTGCCGACTCCTTACTGCGACGAGGGCACTGTGACGCTTTACTTTTTATCCGGGACGGAACCGACGAAGGCTTGCTCTTATCATGAAGCCAACAATGTACTATTGGAAATTGCGAAAGACCGTCTCCGCAAAAGCAATTACAGTACCGGTCAAGCGCCGGTTGACATCATTAAAACGGATGTACTCATTGACCCGCGTATTTTTGAGGACCCTGAACCGAGCAAACAAAGACGGAAGGGAAATTCATCTTATACACCAGATCCCTTGCTCACTGATGAATTGACAATCCCCTCAGGCTCCAATTCCGACGGTGTTGTTGAATCCGATCCGTTATTACATTCCGGTGAAACACAGTCTTCAACTGAATCGACGACAACTACGTCACAGCAAGAGCAAAATACGCAAAATCCGGCAACGCAACCGGGGCAAACTTCGGGAACTTCATCGGCAAACAATACGGGGCAACCGCCGATTCCTCAAACGCATTTAGGTCCCATCGATGAAGAAACCCCTCTACCATCGTTTCCGCCGGTGGAATCGGAATCGAACGAAACCGAAACACAGGAACAGAACAACGGAACGATACAGGGAGGGGACATCAATCCATGGTTATAAGAAAATTTTTTCAGAAAACTACAGAACGCACAAAAGCGTGTTTCATCCTGTCTTGTAAATGAGGATACAAATGAGTGAAGAACGGTACGTCCGCCCAACATGGGACGAATACTTTATGGAAGTCTGCCGTGCAATAGCAAAGCGTGCAACGTGCGATCGCGGACGCTCCGGCTGCGTTATTGCGCGGGATAACCAGCTGTTGGTTACCGGCTATGTCGGCGCACCTCGGGGCTTGCCGCATTGCGATGATGTGGGGCATCAATTCAAAAAGGTGCAGCATGAAGACGGTTCCATAAGCCAGCACTGCGTCCGTACCGTTCATGCAGAACAGAATGCTATTTGCCAAGCGGCAAAGCGGGGGATCAGCATCGACGGCGCCACGCTCTACTGCAAAATGACACCGTGCCGAACATGCGCAATGCTCATTATTAACTGCGGTATAAAACGGGTTATCGCCGAAAAACGCTACCATGACAGCGCCGACTCAATCGAGATGTTCAAACAGGCAGGCGTTATCCTTGAGCATCTGAATGATAGTGTTGAAGAATATCAAGGTCAATAGCAATCATTACAATCTTAGGTACTGTGTAAGTATGCATGATGCGGAAATGAATCAGTAATAATATATGTTCTATAGAGCCACTCTCAACAGTAGATAGGGGCTATTATTGAACATGCGCATCCGTATCTGCTCTGAAATGTCTTTTCAAGCAAGTTCCGTTATATTTTCCGGCGCTTAAATCCTTCGACGCGTGCGCTTGCAGGGCAATCAAGGGGGCTTCTATCCCCGCGCTTTAGATAGCGGTACCCTACTCCGGCAATCATGGCGGC
>CAUVHB010000129.1:0-5018 GCA_963551335.1 uncultured Treponema sp. | reverse complement strand
AGCTCGTAGCTCATCGCGGCGGTGAATAATAGTTACCTTATCGGCAAACTTTGTCAAATACATAGCTTCTTCAACAGCCGCATCTCCACCGCCGACAACCGCAATTTCACATTCTTCGAAGAAAGCTCCGTCGCACGTAGCGCAGTAGGAAACTCCCTTTCCACTGAATTCTTTTTCCCCTTTACAACCGAGGGTGCGCGCTCCGGCTCCGGTTGCAATCAAAACTGCAAGCCCTTCATAGTCGGTACCGTTAGTTCCATGTACAATATAATGAAGACCGTCGCTGCTCTTTTCAAGCTTTTCGGCTCCCGTATTCACAAACACAACCCCGAACTTCTCGGCATGCTTATGGAAAGCCTCACTGAGAGACGGACCGGTTGCTTCAGGAAAGCCGGGATAGTTTTCGATTTCTTCGGTAATATAGCATTGACCGCCGGTATTCCGTTTTTGTTCCAAAATAACGGTCTTTAGTTTTGAACGCGCGGCATAAATTCCAGCTGCCATTCCTGCAGGACCGCCGCCGACAATTATCAAATCATATTTTTCGCTCATTGATTCCCCCATGCTTAAAATAATTTACCACAAAAAATATCTTTTGGCTAGGTGCAATCAACACCCTCGGCGCAGAGCATCGCGGTATGTTGATTTACCGATAGCTTTACCGCTCCGGCGGTTACTCTTTTACCGCTCCGGCGGCAAGGGACTTTAACAGGAATTTCTGCCCTGCCATAAACAGCAGCGTAAACGGTACTGCAACGAGCAGCGCTCCGGCGGCAAACATCGTAAAGTTGTCGTTTGCGCGACCGTTAATCAGCTCGAAAAGACCAAGCGCCAAGGTCTTTTTATCGTCGCTGCGCAAAATAAGGCGCGGGAAGATAAAGTCCATCCACGGTGCGGTAAAGCTGGTAAGCGCAAGGAACATAATCATCGGCTTTACCATCGGCAGTACGATTTTCACGTATGTGGTAAATGAACCGGCGCCGTCGACATGGGCAGCTTCTTCAACGCTTTTCGGCACCGTATCAAAATAGCCTTTCATCAGCCATACGTTAAAGGGCACACTGCCCGCCGCATATACCAAAAGGAGTCCCCAATGGGTATTTAAGCCGTTTATCTTCCATAGCAGCACATACGTTGCAACCATTCCGATAAAGCTGGGGAACATCTGTAGCACAATCATAGAAGCGAGCAGCGGCTTCCGCAGCGGGAACCTAAAACGGGAAAAGATATAGGCGGCGGTTACGCAGATAGCCAAGGTCAAAAGCACATTGAACACCGCAATCTTGAGGGTATTACCGTACCATTTAACGTAGTTGGTGCCGCGCACATCGGTTGTACCTTCGACGATTTTGTCGGCAGGCGTTAAAAGCCGTTTAAACTGATACACCGACGGTTCCTTGGGAATAGGAGAAATGCTTGTCGCCGCCAACGAATTGGTCTTGGTAAACGCCGCACCGACCGTAAAGGCAACGGGATAGAGGACAAAGAGTACCGTCGAAATAAGGACGGTATACAGGATAATCAGCACCAGTATGGTACTCAGAGAATACTTTTTCATTACAGTTCTCCTTCTTTAAACGCCTTGGTATGCGTAAAATTATAGACTGCGAACGGCACCAGCACGACAAACACGAGGATGGAAAGTACCGAGGCAAGGTTATACAACGTCGGCGTATCATACGTGAGCTTATAAATCCACGAAATCAATAGATCGGTTGCTCCTGCCTTTGTTTGAATGCTGTCGTCAAGATTCGGGCCGCCGGCAGTCAGGAAGAATACTGCGCCGAAGTTGTTGATATTGGCGGCAAACTGCATAATGAGAATAGGCATTGTTTGGAACAGCACCAACGGAAGTGTGATGCGGAAGAATTGCTGCAATTTATTCGCGCCGTCGATGGTTGCCGCCTCATAAATATCCGCAGGGATAGCCGTCATATTGCTGGTAATCAATATCATACTATACGGAAAGCCGATCCAAATATTGACCAACAGCATCGTAATCTTTGCCATAAACGGGTCGGAAAGCCATTTAATCGGTTCACTCAAAAGACCGAACTGCATCAGCGAGCGGTTGATGGGGCCGAATGTACCATTTAAAAGGTTTGCCCAAATGAACAGGCTCAGCATAACCGGAATGGCATACGGTAGGATAAATACAGTTCGGAAGACTTTCGGCAGCTTGATGCGCTTGTCGACGAGGATAACCGCAAAGATCATACCGGTAAAATAACAGGTCGTGGTTGCAAAGAACGCCCAAATAACCGTCCACAGTGCAACACGCCCGAAAGCGGAGAACCAACTGTTTGCCAGCTTGGAATTGAACATTGTGATAAAGTTTTCCAAACCTACCCAGTCGACAAGGTTGTTCGGCGGGATGTGCTTGGGCGATGAATAATTTGTAAAGGCAACCAGCGCCGAAAAGATGAGCGGTAATACAGTGAAAAACAAGATTAGTAGGAGCGCAGGGCTTAGTCCGAGATACGGAAACGCCGATTCGACAAATTTTTTACGGGATTCTTCTGCGGACGGATAGCGCTGCTTTTCGACGATATAAGCTGCCGTTTTTTTCGCCGTGATTACGTTCGCAATATACACGCCGATAAACACGACGAGCAGCAATACGGTGATAAGACCGCCGATCATCATAAAGATGGAATGATCTTTCATCTTGATGGGAACATTTGGTTTTTCGTCTCCAAGCGTGATAAGACCGATGAGGCTCCGCACGATGGGACCTTTCCCGTTAAACCGCATAGCCGTCTGATCAAAAAAGATAAGAAATAAGACCGCCAATTCCATCAAAGCGAAAAAGGCGCCGCGTATATATTGCTTTAAATAGAGAATCTGACCGAGTCCCATAAAGCATGAGGATGCGGTTACCGTCTTTTTGATCACTGATTTGTCGATAACGGCAGCGCCTTGTAAGGTCGTTGTAGCCATTAAAACTCCTCCTATAAAAACTTTTGCAGGATGTTTTAAACATCCGAAAAAGTTTTTAGTCGTGCGCATGTCCTGCAACGAGGAGCTTTGCTCCGAAATTCAGGACGGCGCACCCGTAAATAATCGAGTTTGCACCGCAAACTTTACCGCCACGGATGGCGGTGGTTATAACAGAAGCGATATTTTGGCATTGCCAAAATTCGCCATCAACCGATGTACACGGAAGTTCATCGGTTGATGAGGTGTTCAAAAAAGATAAAGCCGCCGGGCAATATCGTTTTTTCCCCGCAGCGCAGAGATACGAAAACTTGCGTTTTTTCGTCTAGTATCTGCGCGATTGATACCGGAGCCGTACCGCAATTGAGAATGAGGTCTATGCTCCGCGTAATCGGCACTTCCGCGGTTTCAACGGTCTCCGTAGTTTCCGCAGGTTCTACCGTTTCGGCATACTTTTGTAAATGAATAATTCTATTCGGTTCGCATTCAGCGCGCGGTACGTCATGCAGATATGAGTAATCGGATGAAGTCATTGCCGGATGCGTACTGCGCAAAGCAATGAGCTGCCGCATCATGGCAATCGATTCACTATATGCACCTGCTTCGAGAGCCTGCCACGGCATACAGCGGCGGCAATCGGGATCATTTCCGCCTGCAAGCAGAACCTCGCTGCCGTAATAGATACACGGCGAACCGGGCAGGCTCAACAGCAGGGCGTATTGCTGCCATACGGCGGACACATCGCCGCCGTTGCGTGTAAACAAACGCGGCGTATCATGGGAGTCCAGCAGATTAAACAGACCTACAGTAACAGGTTCGGGATAGGCGGTAAAGACGGCATTTATGTCCTGCTCAAAAGTCAGGGCGGGCAGCGTTTTATCGTAAAAGAATTTCCAGAAGCACAGCGCGAGCGGATAATTCATTACCGAATCCAACTCGCCGCCGCGCAACCACGGCAAGGCATTGCGCCATATTTCTCCAAGCAGGTAAAAGTCTTTTTTAAGACTGCGCATCCGCCGATAAAGCTGCCTGCAAAATGTGTGCGAAAGCTCATTCGCAACATCGAGCCGGAGCCCATCAATATCATAACTGCGCACCCATGTTTCGCATACGTTCAGCAGGTAATCGACGACGGCAGGATTATTGGTATTCAGCTTCGGCATCGTATCGACATACGCAAACGTACTGTACCGCCCGTTTTTTCCGTTTGTACCGGATGGAACGTTTCTGCGCGCGGCGTTTTCACATTCCGGTTCTGCAACGGTTTCAAATGGCCATTCTTTTACGATAAACCAATCAAAATACGGCGAGGAGGTTCCGTTACGGACAACATCCTGCCACAGTGCAAAGTCCCAACCGCAGTGATTAAAGACACCATCCAGCATCACTCGTATACCGCGTGCGTGGGCTTCTTTCACCAATGTACATAGGTCTTCCGCAGTACCAAATGCAGGATCGATATACAGATAATCGGATGTGTCATACTTATGCACACTCGGCGAAGCGTTAACCGGATTAAGATATAAGCCGGTAATGTTCAAATCGGCAAGATAATCGAGTTTTTCGGTAATACCCCGAAGCGTACCGCCATAGTGTTCATTGTTGGTGACGGCATCCTCGGCAGCAGGCCACGGCAGAGCATTCGGTTTCTGCGAGGCGGTATCCCTGCAAAACCGATCGGGAAAAATTTGATACCATACCGTGCGGCGTACCCAATCAGGGACGCGAACGCATTCAGCGCCATCCAGCCACGGAAACTCAAAACCGGGGAAATGACCGGTGATCCGGCGTAGCGCAACAATACTTTCCGCAGTATAAAAACCGTCCTCAAGATAGTACTGAACATCGTCTTCATCTTGACCGTGCAGTTCAAAGCAGTATTTGCATCGACCGTACGGCAGCCTCACTGTTACCTGCCACCATGTGTGATACGGAAGAGCTTTTTTGCGGGTGATTTCCTGCCGTTTGCCTTTCCATGCCCAGCCGTCCGGTGTTACCGAACCGTCGAAGGGATCTCCGTATATAATAAATACACGCCGTATGTCGCTGCCGGTTTTAATGCCGAGCATAAGTTCATTTTC
>CAUVHB010000128.1:0-5020 GCA_963551335.1 uncultured Treponema sp. | reverse complement strand
CGCGCCGAATTTGGGGAGACGGTTTTATTCCTGATGTGATATATGTTTCACTGCGGGGTGGCTCATCTTTAGGAAATGCCATTCATGAATGGTTCAAGCTCGTGAATAAAGATGTGAAGCCTATTTTGTATGCCGCTGTTGTTGCTCATTCTTATTCCGATGCTAATCAGCAGTCTAAGATGATGATTGACGGATGGACATATTCTCCCGAGCATCTACGGAGCGGCGATAAAATATTGTTGGTCGATGATATTTTTGATAGCGGCGCTACAATCAATTATCTTGTATCGGCTTTCTTGGAAAAAGGTATTCCGCGGCGTGATATAAAAATTGCTGTGCATGATTATAAAGTATTCCATAATAGAGAGAGTAGCGAACCTATTCAGCCTGATTACTGGTGCAGAAAGCACGATATCCATGCCGATAAAGACAGCCGCTGGATTCATTATATGAGCCATGAATTGACCGGTTTAACTCCTGAGGAACTTGAAAAACACTACTATGCGCAATATCCCGAACTACGTGAAGTTTTTAAGGGTGTTTTATAAGAAATCGATGTATTGGAAGAGCAAGCTGTTATTTTGTTTTTTTGCTTATTTCCTCTTTTCTCTTTCCCTTTTTGCTGCCGAGAGTGAATTGGCTTTTTATGTAGATGCTGGTGCAGAAGCATCCGCGGCAGACGGAACAGTCGATAATCCGTTCGTGTCTTTTGAACAGGCTGTTGCGGTAGCGCATGACCGAATAATCAGGCAGGAAGCTCCGGTAAAAAACGGGAAGCCGGCGCCGGTCTCCGTTTTTCTTCGTTCCGATGTATATGTTGAAGAAGCGGTATTTCTTACTGTTCCGATTAAGATAATCGGTGAAAATACTTCGATACTTACATTTGGAGAAAATGCTGGTTTTGTCGTTGAGCGAACATCGTTGGATATAAAAGGATGTTCGATACAACGGTCGGAACAGTTTACGGAACCGCGTATCGTTCCTGTCTTATATGGTTCTCACGCTTCCATTACGTTGAATAAGGTTTCAATTACCGTCAACGAGGGGGGCGATGTCGTGATACTGCGAGATAGCCGCATGAGCTGTACCGGTACGTCTTTTACCTCAGAACAAAGTGCACAGGCTGTGTTAGTGAATGCTAAGAATAGTACCGTGTCTGCGGTGCGCAGTACTTTTTCGGCGTCGGGATTAATGGTTTTATGTTTCGATTTTATTAAAACGCAGTGTACGCTGACCGATACCGTTTGTAATCTTTCCGCGCTTTATACCGGAAGACTGATCAATCTTACCGGCTCAACCGTAAAAATGCGGAAATTGCAGTGTTCGTATACCTCTCCCTTATTTGAAATGATGGATGCGGCTATTATTGCCGATGCTGTGTCTAAAGCTGAAATACCGAAATCGGTGGAATTAACCGGATTTACAGAAGTGCTTATCCGCCGATAACGCAGACGCATGAAAGTATGCTGAATGATACGGGGAGACTAACAGAATGGGAAAAATGCTCGATGTTGTTTTGCGGTATTGATGAAGCGGGGAGGGGAGCGTTGGCAGGTCCCGTATATGCTGCCGCGGTTATTTTGCCCGATTCTTTCGATGTTTCCCTATTGGATGATTCAAAAAAACTGTCTCCTAAACGTAGGGAAATCGCGCGGGCAGCTATTCTTGATGGTGCGCTGTATTGGCAAATTGCATCGATTCCTCCTGAACAGATAGATAAAATCAATATTTTACAAGCAACGCTTGCTGCAATGAAAGAAGCGTTTGAGACTTTATTTGCACGGTATAGATACGATAATGCGAATACGGCAGCCGGTATTGAACGGAATTTGACGGTTATTGTTGACGGTAATCAATTACCTGATATCGGCGGCAATGTTACGCTTATTGCGGAGCCTAAGGCTGATGGACGGTATCCGTGTGTGATGGCGGCTTCTATCCTGGCGAAAACCGAACGAGATTATTGTATGATAGAATATCATAAACGATATCCGCTATACCGATACGATTTGCATAAGGGCTATGGCACACAGTTACACCGGTCTCTTATCGAGTTATATGGGGCTTCACCAATCCAGCGGCATAGTTTTAAGTTTAAAAGTGTTCCGCCTCATCTTACAGCTGATTATCGATAAGGCGATAACTTCAGATTGTAGGATATTCTCAGCTTTTCTATTATGCTTTCGCCTGTTCGGAGGTTGAGACATTTTTTTTAGCTTCTGCCGACGGTCTCTGTAAATTTTTCTGAAGTCTGCTTTGGAGAGAGGACAACCTCGGTTTTTGATACCGCACAATGTAGAATACAAGGTTTAAGTATAATATAAGTAGTACCGTAATGATAATTACTTCGGGAGAAATAACCACATTCTTTATTAGGGTAAAAAGTTGTGAGAAGCTCATAATAAAGGCATCGGCAAAAATATGGATAACTTAAGATTTTGATTGTTTCTCAAAATTTCACACAACAAGAAAAAAGCACCGGAACGGAATGTCCCGATGCTTTTTTAAAACTGCGTTGCTCACTCTAAGAAAAGCGATGAGCAAAGATTACTGCTAAAAATCTCAAGCCTATCGGCTTGTTCTGTAAGGAAAACATTTATCATATCCGCTAATGCGGATTGCGAATCAGTTTTTAGAGGTTTGCCTTAATCCTATTGCTTTTTAACATCTTCGCAGATATTTGCTTCCGTCTCTGTATCGAAAAAACGCGCTTTTTCCATATTTGGTACAAAGTGAAGCGCTTCGCCAATTCCCGCTTCGACGGTGCTGAATGTACGGGCAATAACCTGCTGGTGCTGTGACGCCAAATAGAGATGGGTCTCCGCTCCGAGCGGTTCTTTAACGGTTATCTTCAGTGTCATGCTGTTTTTAGCTTCATCGCTTTCAGCAACAAGCTGTAAATCTTCAGGTCGAATACCGAAAAATACATTTTTACCGACATACTTCTTTAAGTGTTTTTGCTGATCTTCGGTAGGCTGTAAGACGAAGCTACCTTCATCGATAACAATACTGCCGCCTTTGTCTATTACCTTAACAGTTAAGAAGTTCATAGGCGGAGAACCGATGAAGCCTGCTACGAATTTATTGACGGGATGATTGTAGAGATAGAGCGGTGAGCCGATTTGCTGTACTTTTCCGTCTTTCATAACAACGATTTTATCGCCCATCGTCATCGCTTCAACCTGATCGTGGGTAACGTAGATCATCGTTGCTTTTAAGCGGTTGTGCAGGTCGGAAATTTCGGCACGCATCTGAACACGGAGCTTTGCGTCGAGGTTGGAAAGCGGTTCGTCAAATAAGAATACTTTTGGATTACGGACAATGGCGCGACCTACTGCAACACGCTGACGCTGTCCGCCCGAAAGCGCTTTCGGTTTGCGGTCAAGCAGCTTTTCAATGTCGAGAATGCGAGCTGCTTCATGCACGCGGCGTTCAATTTCTTGTTTATCGACTTTACGTATTTTTAATCCGAATGCCATATTGTCATAGACGGTCATGTGCGGATACAGTGCATAGTTTTGGAAAACCATTGCGATGTTGCGGTCTTTCGGCGGAACATCGTTCATGCGTTCGCCGTCTATGTACAAGTCGCCTTCGCTGATTTCTTCAAGCCCTGCTACCATACGGAGCGTCGTCGATTTACCGCAACCGGACGGTCCGACGAATACAACAAATTCCTGATCTTCAATAACGATATTGGCATTTTCTACTGCACGGACGTTTCCATCGTAAACCTTGCCGATACCTTTTAATTCAACTTTTGCCATTACGGCCTCCTAAAAATTATCCTATAAAAGAAAGTATATCGCCAAATTTCCCGTCTGTCAAACAAAAATTGTCTGGTATGTTTGCTTTATAGATTGTATAGATTGTATAAATTGCAATGCGGAGTATTGACAAAGATTTTCTTTTACGTTATACTTATTCAGTGATTTTATGGCGGTATAGCTCAGTTGGCAGAGCAAACGGCTCATATCCGTTAGGTCATAGGTTCAAGCCCTATTGCCGCTATCTTTTTTAAAAGACACTCGTTCAGAGTGTCTTTTTTTGTAAATGAAAGCTCAGAAAAAACCAGAGAGTACATCTGACTGCTTAAAATTTCCATTTAATTTTCAAAAGCTTTCGCTTATTTCATTCATTTAACTCATTCAACGGTAAATACAACCGATACCTCTTCATCGCCGCAGCGGACAACAAGCCGGTGCTCGCCTTTTTCCAGCGGAAGAGTGCCCAAAAAGGGGCGGTTCAAGATAATCGGGAGGTGATCATCGTAGATGATATGTACGGTATCTTCCGTGCCGCCGGTAATTTCGATTGGGACACCGGTTCCGCGGTAACGGGGATTGCTGACAAAATGACTGCCGTTTGCCGGTCGTATGAGGGTGAGCGTATTGTGCGGCTGCCCGATTGAGCCGTGCCGTGTGATGTTCGCAAACCAGCGCCGGTATTCTTCGGGGTAGACGGTAACCGTACGCCCGTTTTCCGTCCGATGCCATGTACATCTGCCGCTTTCCTGTTCTCTGTACCTGCTTCGTGCATTGTATATAGCTGATTTAGTGGAACTTTGATTACTTGGCAGATATTCTTGCACGGTATTGGGACAGGCGGAACCGGCGAGCATTCCCGAAAGGGCGCAAATGGATTCGCGGCGCCAGTGTTCCGGTTCTGCAAAGGCATTGGCCGGCGCCGAAAGACCATCCGTGAGGGGCTGGCTGTGTAGCCGGATGAGTAAGCGCCGCGCGATTGCTGCGGGAGCGGAGCTTCCTGTTTTCCCTATAACGGTGTCTCCTGCAAAATTTCCCATCCAGATGCCGACGGTAAAGGCGGATGAGGAGGCGAGGGCGATAAGGCTTTGGAATTGATTTGCCGTGCCTGTTTTGAAGATGGCAGGGAAGGGCGCCTTGAGCGGGGACGAAAAGCCGAATCCCTTCGCCCTCGCTGCGGGATCGGAAAGCATTGAGCAGATGAGCCGCGCGGTGTCAGTACTGAAAACCTGTCTCGGTTCGGAAAAGCCGTCGGC
>CAUVHB010000127.1:0-5038 GCA_963551335.1 uncultured Treponema sp. | reverse complement strand
GCGGAGAGCGATGACCTCTTTTTTTTATCTTTTCCCATTTTTTTTCCTCCAATTTATTTAAAAACCGGTTTGTATCCCATAATATGCTCATACGTTCTGCATACGATTAGGATGCAAGCTCCGGTTAGAAGACAACGTCGTACTAACCGGAATACCGGAAACAACCGAAAGCGCTGCGGTAAGCTATATTTTTATCCGCAGCGCCGTAGATTAGTTGGCGGTGATAACCGTACTGTTACCGCCTTTCAGCGCATTGCCTGCATTCGCCAACGAGGTAATAACTGCTTGCCCTTCTTTATGATTGCGGACAAACTGTAAACATGCTTCCACCTTGGGGAGCATACTACCCTTTGCAAAATGCCCTTCGGCAATGCATTTTTCCGCCTCGGCAATGTTCAGTTTGCTTAACGCCTGCTGATTGGGTTTGTTGAAGTTGATACAAACCTGATCAACTGCTGTTAAGATAACCAGCTTGTCGGCTTTAACATCCGCAGCGAGTTTCGCACAAGATTTATCTTTATCGATAACTGCATCAACGCCGTGTAAGCCGTCTGCCTTTTGCAGAACCGGAATACCGCCGCCTCCGACAGTAATAACGATGTGTCCTTTAGCAACTAACTCTTCGATAATGGGGCGTTCGATAATCGCGACTGGCTGCGGTGAGGGAACGACGCGGCGGTAGCCTCTGCCTGCATCCTCAACGAATGTCTGATCCGGTTTTTCAGCCTTAATTTTATCAGCCTGTTCTTTTGTATAGAACATACCGATAGGCTTACTGGGATTTGTGAACGCGGGATCGTTTTCCGATACCAAAACCTGTGTGATAAGGCAGACGACTTCGCGCTTAACATTGCGGCGTTTCAGTTCGTCACCGATTGCCTGCTGCAGATGATAGCCGATATAGCCTTGGCTCATAGCGCCGCATTCAGCAAACGGCATGGCAGGAGTTCCCGCACTTCCGTTCGCAGCATAGTCCATTGCCAAATTAATCATCCCGACTTGCGGTCCGTTACCGTGTCCGATAACGATCTCATAGCCGTTTTCTGCCAATGCGACAATCGATTTTGCCGTTTCTTTTACTAACGCAAGCTGCTCCTGAGGATTATTCCCAAGTGCATTTCCGCCAAGCGCTACAACAATTCTTTCTTTTTTCATATTCGTGTTGCCGCTCGCTTTATTTTAAGGTTGCATACATAACCGCTTTAATAGTATGCATACGGTTTTCAGCCTGATCGAACACTTTTGACTGTACCGATTCAAAGACTTCGTTGCTTACTTCCATTTCAGGGATACCGAATTTCTCGTTCACTTCGCGTCCAACTTTCGTATTCAAATCGTGGAACGAGGGTAAGCAGTGCAGGAAGATAGCATTGTGGTTGGCAAGCGCCATCATCTTCTTGTTCACCTGATACTTGCTCAACAGCTTAATGCGGGATTCCCATACGCTGTCGGGTTCACCCATCGATACCCAAATATCGGTGTACAATACGTCTGCGTTTTTACAGCCTTTTTCTACATCATCGGTAAGTGTAATGGTCGCGCCGGTTTCCTTTGCAATCGCTTCAGCAGTCTTTACAAGGTCGGCTGCGGGGAACAGATCCTTGGGACCGCATGCGGTAAAGTGCATACCCATCTTTGCGCATACAACCATCAGTGAATTAGCAACGTTGTTGCGTGCATCGCCGACAAACGTCAGTTTGATACCTTTCAAATGACCGAAGTGCTCTTCAATAGTGAGTACGTCTGCAAGCATCTGTGTAGGATGGAATTCGTTGGTTAAGCCGTTCCAAACCGGTACGCCAGCATATTTTGCCAATTTTTCTACGATTTCTTGGCTAAATCCGCGGTACTCGATACCGTCGTACATACGTCCTAAAACCCGTGCAGTATCTTCAATGCTTTCTTTATGTCCCATCTGGGAGCTTGCCGGATCAAGGAAAGTTGAACCCATTCCTAAGTCCATAGCGGCAACTTCAAAAGAACAGCGTGTGCGTGTTGAGGTTTTTTCAAACAGTAATACGATGTTTTTTCCTTTTAAGTGGTCATGCGGGGTATGTGTCATCTTCAACTTTTTTAGTTCTTTTGAAAGATCCAACAAATACCTGATTTCTGCTGAGCTGAAATCCAATAATTTTAAGAAGCTGCGTCCTAAAAGATTCACACCCATAAAAACTCCTTGCTATATTAAATAGCGATTAAAATTAAGGAAACCGTTCAAAAACTTCAGTTTTTTGACAGTTCCAGTAATGAAATAATATGGGAAACGTCTTCAATACTTATCTGCATGCAGACGCTTCCCATGCAAAAATTGTACCACAGCCTTTTCAATTTGACAAGCAACACGACCGTATATCTTTGTACCGTGTTCGCGACAGTCTGTAATCTAAAGTACTGTAGTACAAAATAGAAGAGACCGATACAGATATGTTGTTCCGGTTTAGCCGAAAAGGACGTATCGGTACTCTATTGCGGTGTACGATTTAGTTATCGCGTACAAGCGGCATACTCATACAACGGGGACCGCCGCGACCGCGTGAAAGCTCTGCGCTCGGCATGGTCAGCACTTTTAGACCGTGCTTTGTAAGGAGCTCGTTGGTAACATCGTTTCTTTCGTATACCACGATTGTTCCGGGGCTAATACACAGCGTATTCGAACCGTCGTTCCACTGCTCGCGCGCTGCCGCAATCTTGTCGCCACCTGCGCACTGAATAAGCTCTGCGTGACCGGTACCAGTGTACTGAGCAAGTGTTTTTTCGAGCGTCGTATCATTTTCTACAATCTTCAGCTCGCCTTTTGTAGCGCCTTTGGTGATGGTGAATACGCGGAGCGGACCGAGAATACCGGGATGGATTGTGAACTTGTCGTGATCGATCTGGGTAAATACCGTATCCAAGTGCATGAATGCGCGGCTTACCGGAATATCAAATGCGAGGATTGTTTCAATCTTTGAATCGCTGTTAAAGAAAATTTTCTTTGCAATAACATCGATAGCATTTGCGCTAGTGCGCTGAGAAATACCAATAGCCAAAACTTTTTCGTTTATATTGAGGATATCGCCACCTTCAATGTGGGGCGGATCATAGCGATCATAAAACTTGGGTACTTTACCGGCATAATCGGGATGATGATTAAAAATATATTCAGCATAGATTGTTTCGCGGTTACGGGTGACGGAGAACATTCTATTTAAGCTTACACCGTTTCCGATTGTCGCAAAAGGATCGCGGGTAAAATACAGGTTAGGCATGGGATTGACAACCATTGACGAATCGGAATCGGCAACGAAGTCTACCAATGAGGCATTACCTTTGATATTAAGTTCTTTAATATCAATACCTTCCATCGTTTTTAAAATCAGTTGTTTGTTGTCTTTGATGTTGTTCAACAGTTCGCGGATGCTTTCCTTGTGCTTTTCGGAATAAACATCGCTTTCGTTAATAAACTGTTCAATAAACTTTGTTCTAATTTCCGGTTTTTTAATTGCTTCTGCAGCAAGGTCTTCGAGGTACAGAACTTCGGCTCCGTTATCTCTTAAAATCTTGGCAAAGGCGTCGTGTTCTGCCTGAGCGACTTTAAGGAACGGAATGTCGTCAAACAGCAGTTCGTCTAAGGTGTCGGGAGTTAAATGAAGTAGTTCGGCACCAGGCCTATGGAGCAATACTTTACGCAGTGTTTTAATTTCACTGGTAACACTTAATACGGACATATAAGCCTCCTATAACTTATAGTGCAGGATGCGGCGCCATGCCGCTAAAAGGCTGCTTTGCGTAAAAAAACACTATCAGCCGTGTCTCCCTGCAAAAGATAGAAATAATTATAACACAGTTTTTTTTTAATGCAAGGAAAATTTACAAATAAAATGTTCAAGGAAAATGGGGAGAATTCATAATTATCAATACTCTCTTGCACTAAGCCGTGGAATTTTCTATACTAACGAGAGCCTCTTAAAGATCGATAGTTCCGGAGGTTCTTCCTAAATCAAAAACACAAAGGCATCTCTAAAAACGAACGTTTTAGCGGTTCCTATAAGTGAGGTAGTTATGAACGATATACGGTTATTATGGAAAGAAAGTATTGCACGCGCACTTACATCGATGCAACCTAAAGGAGCCGAGGCAGTTACTGCAGAACGGATTGCAATGGAAACACCGCCTGATCCGAATCTGGGTGATTTAGGCTTTCCGCTTTTCAGTTTTGCAAAGACGCTGCGCTCCGCCCCTGCTAAAATCGCGGCGGAACTGTTACCCAAGCTACAAGCAGACCCTGCCCTTAAAGTAAAAGGAGATGTGAAAGCGGTAGGACCGTATATCAATGTCTTTTTACCCAAGGGCGAAACAGCCGCTCAAATCCTCAATGCAATTATTAGCGGGAATGAGAACTACGGAAAAACGACAAGCCTTGCCGGTAAGAAAATTATGGTTGAGTTTTCCAGCCCCAATACCAATAAACCGCTGCACCTCGGACATTTGCGCAATGACGCCATCGGCGAAAGCCTATCCCGTATTCTCCAGTTTAGCGGAGCCGATGTCTACAAAACCAACATCATCAACGACCGCGGCGTACACATCTGTAAATCGATGCTCGCGTATCAGCTTTTCGGCAACGGTATCGATCCGGTAAAAGAAGGTATAAAACCCGATAAGTTCGTCGGCGATATGTACGTCCAGTTCCATAAATACAGCAAAGACCATCCCGAAGCCGAAGAGCAAGCGCAGGAAATGTTGCGAAAATGGGAAGCAGGCGACCCTGAAACGATGCAGCTATGGAAGAAGATGAATGGCTGGGCGTTGCAGGGTATTCAGCAAACATATAGCCGCACGGGGGTTTCGTTCGATAAGCTTTTCTTTGAAAGCGATGTATTCCGCAAGGGACGCGCTGAAATTATGGAAGGCTTGGAAAAAGGTATTTTCTATAAAGATGAGGACGGTTCCATTTGGGTTGACCTTAAATCAATTGGATTTGAAAAGAAATTGCTGTTACGCGGAGACGGAACGTCGGTGTACATCACGCAGGATATCGGACTTGCGATAACTCGCC
>CAUVHB010000126.1:0-5050 GCA_963551335.1 uncultured Treponema sp. | reverse complement strand
GTGTACGCTGTTCAACGTCGAGTTTGCGGGGCAAACTCGCTGCTGTACGGAACCAGCGCCATCCGTGGCGCGATAAAACAGCGTACATCCGTGATCGCTGTTCAACAACGAGTTTGCGTGGCAAACTCGCTACTGTACGGAACCAGCGCCATCCGTGGCGCGATAAAACAGCGTACATCCGTGTACGCTGTTCAACAACGAGTTTGCGCGGCAAACTCACTACTGTACGGAACCAGCGCCATCCGTGGCGCGATTAAGCAGCGTACATCCGTGTACGCTGTTCAACAACGAGTTTGCGCGGCAAACTCGCTACTGTATGGAACCAGAGCCATCCGTGGCGCGGTAAAGGTTCTGGTTCATCTCCGTGATGCCGCCGTTTTCGTGAGCATTTTTTCATGCATAAAAATCATCACTATTAAAAGAATTGCTAAATAAAGCGGCATCAGTGTGATGCCGATATGATTTGCAAGGATACCAAACAGCGGCGGCATTAGGCAGGTGCCGGTATGCGCTGAAGCCATTTGTACTCCAATCACTGCTTGGGACTTATCTTCGCCAAATTGTGCAGGCGTTGCATGGATAATCGAAGGATAAATCGGTGCACAGCCAAAGCCGATAAGACTGAAACCGAGTAGTGGCAGTATCAGTGTTTTCCCGAACGAAAGAAACAGCAGCACAACGCCTGCGGCAATACCGCCTTGTCCAAGCCGAATCATCTGCGTATCGGTTAATTTGAATGTTAAAAAACCGCTTAAAAATCTCCCCGCAGTAATACCGATAAAAAAGAGACTCGCAAGTCCGGCTGCCTCCTTTGCCGGAAGCCCCTTATCCAACACAAGATAGCTGCTTGCCCATAAGTTTGCGGTTTGTTCTATAGAACAGTAACAGAAAAAGGTAAGCATAATTTCTTTTGCGCCGGGAATAGCAACTATCTGCCGGAGCGGGAGCGCTTTCTCGTCCTTATTGCTCGTACCGTGCGGTTTCTGCTTTTTCCAAAGCGGGAGGCTCACTAGTAGTACGACTGTTAAACCGGTTTGCAGCACAGCGATATATCGGTAGCCCATCGTCCACGGCTGTCCGCCGGTCAGAACCGCCCCCATAATGTACGGACCGATTGAAGCTCCCACTCCCCACATACAGTGCAACCAACTCATGTGCCTGCTTGCATAATGCAATGCTACGTAATTATTAAGGGCAGCATCAACACTGCCGGCGCCAAGTCCGTACGGTATTGCCCATAAACACAGCATCAGGTAAGAATGGCTGACCGAAAAACCAAACAAAGCGATAGCCGTCATCAAAACACTCACGACCGTAACCTTTCCGGCGCCGAAAGCCTTTGTCAGCCGATCGCCTTGCAGACTGGAAATAATAGTGCCGCCTGCAATAATCATAAAAATAGCGCCTGAATAAGAAACAGGAACTGAAAGTTCCCGATACATCGCAGGCCATGCGGAACCTAACAGGGCATCCGGCAATCCAAGACTGATAAACGCCGCATAAATAATTGCAAGCAGTATGTGTATCATAATTTTTGCAGTATAATCTTTTTAGCGCTGATTACACAATATCGATAGCTACACTAACACGACAAGATAATGTGAATGGACAGGTCGTAATCGGTACGCTATAATAAAAAAATGGTTGCAAGTAAAATCCCTGGCATCGAAGCTATTGCATTCGATATAGACGGTACGCTCTATCCTGCATGGAAGCTGACGCTGCGTGCTGTTCCTTTTTTTATCTGTCATATCCGTTTTATGAACGCTTTTAGGAAAGTCCGCCGTATTTTACACGAATACAGTTCGTCTGATCCGGATAAAGTTCTACCGGATTTTTTTAATGAACAAAGTGAATTGTTGGCAGCTCAGCTTTCTATTTCCACACAAGAAGCAGGCGATTTTTTAGACAGAGAAATATATAAAGGATGGAAAAAGATATTTTTGCGTATCCGCCCGTATCCTTTTGCAAAAGAAGCCATCATACGATTAAAAGAGGCAGGGTTTAAAATCGGTATTCTATCGGATTTTCCACCTGAACAAAAAGGCTCCGTATGGGGAATGTTGCCGCTCTGTGATGCTGCGTTGGATTCCGAAGCGTTCGGCGCTCTTAAACCTTCCCGCATTCCGTTCCTTAAACTTGCCGAAGCCTTGAATACGCCGTGCGAACGGATACTGTATGTCGGTAATAGTAAAGCGTATGATGTTGCAGGGGCTTCTTCGGTCGGTATGAAGACCGCTTATATCGAAAATCCGCTTGTTTCATTTTTTAGAAAAAAAACGCCGTATGCGGATATTTCCTTTTCAAACTATCGTCAATTTTTAAACTATGTGTTATAATTAAGAGGATATTGTTGAAAACCGCTGTTTTTAGATGTGTCCGGTATGAATTCGGAACTTCTAAAAATCTCAGTTTTTAGAACTACTTATTTATTAAAACAGAATTTATTTTAAGTAAGGGTGGAACTTAGAATGTCAATGCAACTTTTGGCCTCCGCGATAACGCTTATGCTTTCTCTGATGCTGATTCTTTTTTTCCGGCAAACGGATAAAAACAGCCGTTCGATAGAAAAAGCAAAAAAATACGGCGACCGTGTTAAAGATGAAATAGAGGGGTTTGTTAAAGAACGGACGCAGAATTTGCGCGATGCTGCGATCGAACTTGACGCAAAGCTTTCCCAAGCCATCGCTGCCGTTAATCGGCTCGATTCCATATATAACGATTTTATGAAAAAATCCGATGTGTTGACTGCCCGTTCATCATCCATCGATGCAATAGAAAAAAATGTTGCAGGGGCGGAAGAAACCATTAAAACCGTCATGGATATGGCTGCGCTTGCGGAAAAAAATCTTGCGCGGGTCAGTCAGGAATCTGACTTTGTCGATTCACTTGCAAAAAAAATTACGGATGCACGGACTGAATTGAGCCATATTTCAAAATTGATGCCCGAAATGCAGGACAGTTTTTATAAGCAAAATCGTGAGCGCCTGCAAATGCTTGAAGAACAGCTTACCGCGGGCTTTAATAATACCATCAGCGCTTTTGAAAATAGGGTTGCCGGCGCGGAGAAAAAAAGTGCGGAATTGCTTGAGGTAACTTCAATCCAATTGAATGACCTGTATAAAAAAGCGTTTACGGAGGCAAGCAAAAAAGCGCAGAATCTTGGCGATGAATCTTTCGCAAAATTACAGAACCAGATGGAAATGCAGATGCAGCACTATAAGGCAGCGCTCGATGATCGTTCTGCAGCGCTTGAGGCGGAGATTACTGCTGCTATGACTGAAAACAAAGCGCTTGCCCAAAAGTTTAAACAGGATTGGCAAGAAGAAGCGGATAAACTTGAAAGCTCGCTACATTCAAAGTTCAGCGCTACGGAGATCGCCTTTACGCAACGCATCACGAATCTTGAAAAAGGATTGGAGAAAATCGAAGCGGATATGCAGAATACAAACCGGCAGCTTGATTCGCGACTTACGGAATTTGAAGCCGGATTAAATACCCGTCTCGAAAAAACAGCGGCAAAGGCGGCGCAAAGCATTACTGCGCTTTCTCAATCGGCAGATACAAAGTTTGCCGAATATAAAAAACAAGCAACCTACTATTACGAAAAATTTGATAAGTCTATTGCTGGTATCGATAAGCTTTCTACTGAAATGGAAAAGGCGCAAGAATCGGTGAAAGACCGGCTTTTGCAGGACTTTGGAAAGCATACCTATACCATGCAGGAAAAATACAATGGTTTTGAAAAACATTTTTCCGAGCGGGCAAATGCGCTTGCCGGTCGTCTTCAGGAGATAACCGAACAGTTGAATGTACTACGAGAGGAATCTCAAGCCGCGCTTTCCGAAAAACTGCGTCTCTTTGAAACCGATTTTTCAAGTGAGTTAACCCGTCGTAGCGATGCCCTCAGCGGAGATATCCAAAAGCTGCGGAACGATGTTACCGAACGGCTTGCGCTGATGGGGTCGGAAAGCGAGTCCGCGCGTAAGGATTTGGAAGATGCGTATAAACAAGACTTAAAAGCGCGGCTTGCGCAGACGGCAGAGGAATATAAGGGGCACTTTGCAAAATTCAAAGAAGATATTGCCGCAATCGAAGATGGAATTGCCAAGCGTATTACGGCAAGCGATGAAGCGCTGCTTGCCTATAATACTCAGTTCAAAAATATGATGGATCAGACAAAGGAAAAAGCTCAAACATATATGCGTAATGAGCTTTCCGGTCTTAAGCTTGAATTGCAGGAATCAATGCGGCAACAGAGCGTCGAAGTTGAAAATGCTACAAAAGAGGTAAAGAATTGGCTTGATACCGTTAAACAAGAATCAGGTGGGCAGATCGATGCGGCTAAAAACGATTTTGAAACATGGAAAGCTCGCATCGACCAACAGTTGGCAGAGATGCGGGCTACGGTAGACGAAAAAGTTGCTAATTTTACCGCATCGACGGAGCGAGCTATCGAAGGCATCGGCTCAAAATATACCTCGTATTATAAAGATTTTAGCGTGAAAAGCGATGAGTCTCTTAAACTGGTGCAGCAGAGAATAAATGATCTGAATGCGAAAGTTCAGAGCGCCGAAGAGGAATTTTCTGCACAGGTGCGCAGTGTTAGCGACAACTTTACGCGCGATGCCGAACAGCTTACCAACGAGCTGGATAAACGGATTAACAACGCAACGGGAGAAGCAAGCCATTCGCTTGACAATATACGGGAGTTGGTACACGGTCTTCGTAGCGAAGTGGAAGAAACACAGCATGATTTATTTGAAAAGATTCGGCGCGATTCCGATCAGCTGACCGCAACCGTCGAAGAAATCGATAAGCGGCAAAATGCCTTTATTACGCAGACGCGCGTATTTGATCGTGCGGACGAATTGAAAGCTGATTTGGAACAGAACATCGAAAAGTTGAAAGCGGAGGTTACCCGCTTTGAAATCTATCGCAATACAATGGATGATCTGAACTTAAAATACGAAAAGGTAACCCATCTCGAAGAGGAAGCAACACAAAAAATCGCACGATTTATGGGTGAACGCAAAAATATTGAAATTTT
>CAUVHB010000125.1:0-5069 GCA_963551335.1 uncultured Treponema sp. | reverse complement strand
TGACCTTCTGCCCAATCACCGGCATCGTCATCTAGAGGAGAAAAGGTTGTAACATCAGGTTTTTTTCTGTCATAGTTAGGAGTCGATTGGTATTGCTGAGGTAATGGAAATGTCTGCAAGAACCAATTAATCATATTTGACTGATGCCGCTTTATACTATCCTCATTCCAAACAGCATAGTCCACTATTTCCAGTCTGTAATACAAAGAGGATGTGTGCAATTTTGTTTTCTTATCTTTGAAAGGCTTATTCCCTATTTCACTATTAAACTCTGTTAGAATGAGATTCCCAATATTATGCAAATATGTTTTATATATTTCTTCATAATGAGTTCCAAGCATTGCTTTCCACTCATCACTGAGTGTCTGCGGCATAATGTGTTCTATCGTTACTTTAGAATTTCTAAAATCAACCGGTACTTTTGCATTGTACTCTTCTATTTTTCCCAGAATAAATTTTCCATACGTTTTAAAATCTTCATAAAATTTTGAAATCATCAATACTTGCCTTATTTCATCATCATTTGGAAGCCTCATTTTATAAAACATGCTTGATAATAAATCGATCATTTCAATTTTCTTTTGTACTAAATCATGTATTCGATTACAAAGCAGTACAATATTTCTATTTTCACCTTGCGTTAGCTTTGCTACTCGCCGCCGTATGAGATAGGTTCTAATTATTTGCAGTATTGCTATAAAATTATCATCACTTAATAGAACGGTAGTTGTTTTATTTTGGTGGTAATAAAGAAGTCCAAGGATGAACGGTTTAAACGCTTCGGTTTTTATATCATGAAATATATTCCGCAGCAGTTCCTTGATTTGACTATCTTTTATTTTATCTGAAGAAATCGTCTCAGCGATTTCTTCTTGCATGATCCATGTATAGAGTTTTACATACTTCACAATGTCGTCAATAAATGCTTTATGAGTGGTATACGATTCTTCGACAAAATTTTTGAAGTTTGCATAAAGTTCTTTTGTATTATTATCACTGACTGCTTTTATAGAGGTGGACTTTTTATACTGTAGGAAATCTCGGAAAAAGTCCGACGTGCTCCCGCTTAATGGGAGCTCAATGTGGGGATACCAAATTGTTTCATACATGATCGCTTGGTGAGCACTGTCCATATTGAGCAAAACATAATTTCTTATTAAATCGGAGAGTGTGAGCGGTTTTCCCAAAGAATTGAGCGTTTCAAAAATAATTTGCGGGTCTTCACCTTTAAATGGTCTTTCATCTAAAAAAATAATCGCAACATTGATTCGTTGGATGGCTACAATATATTTTTCCAATGTAATTTCAGGACGTGATATTTTTATATTTGCTATGAGCTTTGTAAATATGTCATACGCATTTTTTACGATACCGGGTTTTGCGCTTGTTCCAGTTATTAATGCGCGATAGGCATCCCAATCTTTTGAAACTTGTTTTAATTTGATTTTATCTTGAAAAGATGATGCGTTATTCGTTAGATACGTACCAGTAATAAAGTCTTTATTTTCTTGATTAGGTTCATTATCCCGTAACGCAATCAAAAAGAGAAGTGTTGTAGTTAATCGCTGCTGCCCATCTACAACAATGGACTTATTCACAAACCCTGCTTTTTCTTCCTTTATAACGAGCGTGCCAAAAAAGTGTTCCTGTTTGTCTGATTGCGCCGTATCAAGCTCGGAATTGATAATTCTGATAATATCGCTAAAATACCGTTCGATTTCTGTTTTACCCCATGCATACGCGCGCTGAAATGGAGGAATAAAAAATGAGGTTGCGTTTTTTGCTAAAATATCATGAATGGAATGAGTCTCTGTTTGCATGAGTAGTACTCCTGTTATTTATACTAATACTGCGATTATATCAAAAATTGAAATTATTGGTAACTGCTGGAAAAACACCTTAAAAAAGATATAATGTTATCAAGCATTTAGAGTGATTAGGATTATGAGTAATAAATTGAGCGCTTACATAATTAAAGAAAAAACTTTAGTTACACTTAAAGATGAAATATCTTTGGAATAGCTGGTAGGATACTGTAATGGTATAGCGCTTGATGTTACCAGAAAAGCAACACTGTTTGCGTTTGACAAATAGGGATATTCTGCTCGTACTTGAGAATGGAGCGTATCTGAAAAAACGCAAAGGATCATTTTTAGCGATTTCCTTTATACTAGAAAGCAATACCTTTATAATACATTTAAGGAGAAAACTCATTGTAGTATGAGAGCTGGAACACACGATAACAAAAAACACAAACGAGATGGCGGGCAAGAAAAATTGACAATCCTCTATGAAGATGATTTTCTTGCGGTTATTTACAAGCCGAACGGAATGCTTTCCGTTTCTTATCCGGGGAACCATGCGCAAACTGCGTTTGATGTTCTGGAGCGAATGATGCGCAAAAAGGGAAGCTATTCTCATGTACATAGACCGTTTGCCGTTCATCGGCTTGATCGAGAGACTTCAGGGGTAATGTTGTTTGCGCTGACCGAAAAAGTTCAAAAAAAGATTATGGATAATTGGCAGATGCTTGTAACAGAGCGCATTTATCGTGCAGTTGCGGAAAATCCTGTGCGGGTAGAGCATGCACAAGGAAATGCTGTACACAGCGCTGCTTACGCCATGAAAACCCACGGTACGATTGATGACGGCATAGCATACAATGCACATAATAGAGGGTTTGTTCCGCACGATACAACCCGCTTTAAGACGGTCAGCGCTGTGACCCATTATACGATTCTTGAACGCGGAGTACATCATACGCTTTTTGAATTACGCCTCGAAACAGGACGGAAAAACCAAATTCGAGCGCATTTAGCATCGAAAGGATATACGCTTGCAGGAGATACACATTACCGTGCGAGGACAAATCCCTTTGGACGGCTGGCGCTCCATGCACGGACGCTTGCATTTGAGCATCCAGTTACGGGAGCTCATCTAACATTTGAAATTCCAGAACCGGAAGCATGGCTTTTGTGCGTTAAAAACGGCAGAACACGGACTATCCGGCACGGAAGCTAGTGCTAATTTTCCGGTATATACGGATCTATCCCGGAAAAATCGTATTCGGTATATAAAACCCTGTGCGGGAACCTCCGTTTCGGAACAGGTTACCTTGAAATGCGATGTTCTAACCGTGCTATTTGTGCGATGCGTGAACTCAGGCGACCGGTTCGACAACGAAGTTATCGAGCAGGTCTAAAGTACTTGATGATGGTACTGGACGTATTCTTCCCGATAGTATCATTCCGATTTTTATGGTACTATCACGGCATGATTGGATTTTTTCTCAAAAAAAATTTTTTCGATGGATGGGATAATTTTCTCCCGCTAGCTCTTTTCAATAGTGCAGTTATACTGATTGTTTTTTTGTTTTTCGGCTTGGCGTATGCAGTTTCCGCGGCGCCGGCGCTGCCGGAACTTATTTTGTTTGTTTGTCTCATCGTGATAGGAGTACTCCTTTTAGCCGTCTCTCATTTGATGTCCCGCATTGCCGATTATAAGTCAGTTTCATTGAAAGACATCGGCCAAGAAATAAGACGCACGTGGAAGCATGGCGCTTTATTTGTCATACTCGAAACGTTTTGTTGGATTGTTGTGGGAGTTTCCGTTCCCTACTATTTTTCATTTCAAAATTTTCTCGGTCTTTTTCTCGGTGTTACCGTTGTGTGGATTTTTGCGGTTATACAGCTGTCGCTTTTATGGTTCTTTCCGATACGGAGTAGGCTGGAATCGAATTTTTTCAAATGCCTTAAAAAGTGCTTTATTGTTTTTTTTGATAATACCGGTTTTACGCTTTTTATGCTGCTCTACAGCGTTGTCCTCGTGATACTGACCCCGTTTTTAGCTTTTTTAGTGCCGGGCTTTTCGGGACTCCTGCTTGCATGGAACAATGCCTTTAAACTGAGAATGTACAAATATGATTGGATTGAGCAGCATCCTGAAATACCGATTCAAACAGCGCGGAAAAAAATACCGTGGGATGAACTCCTTGCGGAAGATCGGGAAACTGTCGGAACAAGGACAATCCGCAATTTTATTTTTCCGTGGAAAGATTGAGTATGTATATGCTGATTGGACATCTCTAAAAAAACGTCATTTTTTTAAAGATGCCCTTAATACTTTCTTCTTAACTTTTATAGGAGGATATGATGAGTGTTCATATTGGAGCAAAACAAGGCGAAATCGCCGAACGGATTTTGCTGCCGGGCGATCCGCTGCGGGCAAAATTTGTTGCCGAGAATTTTTTGGAAAATGCGCGCTGTTATAACGAAGTCCGCGGTATGTACGGATTTACCGGCACATATAAAGGAATAAAGGTTTCCGTGCAGGGAACTGGCATGGGGCAGCCCTCTATTTCCATTTATGTGAATGAACTTTTCCGGGAATATGGTGTGCAAAAGGCTATCCGGATTGGTACCGCCGGCGCCCTGCAAAAAGATATCCCGCTTCGCTCGCTCATTATCGGAATGAGCGCGGCGACTAATTCCGGCGCAAATACGCTCCGTTTCCGCGGAACCCAGTTTGCTCCCACAGCGGATTGGAAGCTCTTAAAACATGCCTATGATGCGGCTGTCCGCTTAGGATATAATCCTTTGGTTGGTTCCATCGCTTCATCGGATGTGTTTTATGACGAGCTTGAAACGTGGAAGCTGTGGTCGCAGTACGGTCTTTTGGCGATCGAGATGGAAGCCGCCGAGCTGTATACCCTTGCCGCGCAGTATAAACGGCAGGCGCTCGCGCTGCTGACTATCTCTGACAATATGGTTACCCATGAAGAAACTACGGCGGAAGAGCGCCAGAACTCTTTTACCGCGATGATGCAAACCGCACTTGAGGCAATTACCGCCGAATAACTGAGGCTGTGCATTTTTTTAAAATACACTTTCGTAAGTCTTTTGAAAAGAGGCTGTTAACCGGTGTACATCCTTGTACACCGGTTAACGACGAGATTTGTGGATGCCACAAATCTCGCTTTTGTTCAGTTTCACGGACATCCGTGTCCGATTTGAAACTACAAGGAGACAGCCGAAAATAAAGCGGAGGCACGGTAAAAATGTACATCCTTG
>CAUVHB010000124.1:0-5086 GCA_963551335.1 uncultured Treponema sp. | reverse complement strand
CCGACGGCAAAAATATTGCTGCACGGAAAAAGGCTTTTGCGCGGATGAATTTTTGCTCAATGAGCACTGCAATCAATAAGGCGCCCACAACCATAACAGGCACTTGAATTAATAGATATACAAAAGTATTAAAAAGCGATTTAAAAAAGATTCCGTCTTGAAATAGTTTTATATAATTCTCCCAATGAATGAATTCATAGGTACCTCCGCGATACTCGTAAAAACTTAAATATAAAGAACGAAACACGGGATAAACCATAAATACGGCAAAGATAATAATTGTCGGTGCAAGGAGAATATACGGAACATTATGCTTGGTAATAATATTTTTTTTCGTCATAATCTCTCCACGAAATCTGTCGGATTAGCTGGGCGGAAACGCATTGTAATTGCAAAATCGTTAATACGGGTTTTGTTTTTATACATTTGTTCTTCGCCGCAGCTGTTGGAACCGAGGCCACTGTGTTTTGCATCGATATGCACCACTACTCTTCCGGCTTTTTCTATGTTACCGATATGGCCTGCTTTCTCCAGCGCATCGATTGTATAATCATGTACATTGATCCCTACCGGATTTTCAAAGCTGAATAACAGACCTTTACCGGAGCCGCTCAACAGGAGCCGTTCGACCTCTTCCCGGTGCCCGTTTTCCTGCGGTTTAACATATTCGGTATGCATGTCCTGTACCGACGCGGAATACAGGCCCTTTTGAACATGGGCTTTCATATCACAGTAATTTTCTTCGAAACCTAATCCGTACCATGTAACACGGTTGAATTGCAACGGCATACTGAATTCTATTCCCGCACGCGGAATCATCTGAGGAACAAAATCGGTATACGCAAATGAACGTGCTTGCAAGTCAAATTCAATCTCACCGTCTGGAAATATTCGGTAACGGTATTCGCATTTAAATCCGAATGCTTGATTTAAAAAGGAGAAATGTGTGGAAATACGTACCATTACATAATTTTTCTCTGAGCTGTAGGTAAAGGCTTCCAACTGTTCTTGTTGTTTATGTATAAAATATTTCTCCTTCCAATCTTTAACTTTATACATATCGTTGTCTATCAACGCGCGCCGGACATTCGGGGTAAAACCTTCACATAGATAGCTTATTCCGTCTACCGTATATTCAAGCAGTCTACCGGTTACCTTGCAAAACGCTACCTGCACCCCATTGCCGGACACAGTAAGTTTTGCCTGTCCATCTGATATCTGCAAACCGTGTTCCGTGTCGTGTAAGCGCTGCCGGGGTATCCGCGCGACCGGTAATAAGAGCTGCCGCTTTGCAACAATAAAACCCGAATCCGCATATAAGGTCTTGTGTTTATGCGTAAATTGTATATTCAGATAATATGCTTCAAATGATTCTTTGGGTAAGGAATAGGAAATACGGATTGTCTCTTCCTTCCCCACAGCGGCGGTCAACGTATCGATTATGCCGCTTTCATATACCGTACCGTTAGACACAACCTGCCAACATAAAGCAATATCATGCAAATCCGTAAAATCGTAGCGGTTCAGGATTGTAATCAGGCCTTTAGCAAGATCTGCCGGACGACAATCTACCGGAGCAATAACTTCTTTATAACACAAAAGGCCTGTTGAGGGCGTTCTGTCCGGCATTAATAAACCGTCGATACAAAAATTGGAGTTAGTAGGTTCGTCACCGAAATCACCACCGTAATAATACGTTATACTCCCGTCTTCTTTTGTGATTTGAATCCCGTGATCATACCATTCCCAAATAAAACCGCCCTGCAATCTTTTATACCGGCGGAACAGGTTCTGATATTCTTCAAGATTACCCGGCCCCGTTCCCATCGCATGAGCATACTCGCAAAGCAGATGGGGTTTACCGTGCGCGTCATTACCTTCGGCAATTTCTTGAAGCCGATTTAAACGGGTATACATCGTTGAATACACATCTGCTGTTTCCGCATTACTATCACCCTCATAATGAAGGAGCCGTGTTTTATCGAGCAAACGGATACGGTCTGCGGCTTTTTTAAAATTGGTACCCATGCCCGATTCATTTCCCATCGACCACATCAGGATACACGGATGATTGTAATGAGCCTTTACCATCCGTTCACACCTATCGATATAGGCGTGCTCCCATGATGCCGTTTCATTAAGCCAATTCGTCGCTTGTATCCATTCAAACCCATGCGATTCCAAGTCGGCCTCATCGATAACATATAAGCCGTAGGTATCACACAAATCGTAAAAATAATCTGCCTTAGGATAATGAGAGCAGCGAACGGCATTGATGTTATGCTGCTTCATCAATATGATGTTCTGCTCAACAACGATCTTATCTACCGTACTGCCACCGGCCGGACTAAAATCGTGCATATTGACGCCGTTCAGCAACACCGCTTTTCCGTTTACCGTAAAATTCCCGTCAATAATTTCAATTTTTCTAAAACCGAGCGTCAGCGCTGCAGTGTCAAGTATTCGTCCGTCTTTTTTTAGTTCCAGTTGTAAGCAATATAAAAAAGGAGTCTCAGCAGTCCATGTATGCACCGAGGAAATTTCTTCGCGTATCACTCTGAGCATTGAACTGCAGTTGTTCGAGTAGAATACCGTACCGCCGTTTTGAACACCATCCTGCATTGTATTACAGGTACTATCTTGAACGGTAGCGCAGCCGTGTACTATCTCCCGTCCGCTGTCCTTTTCCGACAAGTGGTATTCTACCGTATAGTCTGCACCTTCGGCTTCTGCACTCAGCAGAACATCGGCATACAACACACCATCCTTGTATCCGTTTTTTAAATCGCCGCAAACAAAGCAAGTAGAAATTGAATATGCACTCTCGTGATACACCGTTACATCGCGAAGTATCCCGCTGAATACCCACATATCCTGTCGTTCCAAATACGAACCGTCAGACCATTGGTAAACTCGTACTGTGATTTGATTTTCACCTATAACCACGCAATGTGAAATATCGAATTCGGAAGCAAGCCTACTTACTTTGCTATATCCGCAATGAATGCCGTTTATCCATACATCGAATGCGCTGCCGACGCCGTCAAATCGCAGTATTGTTTTACCGTCTTGCCACGTATCAGGTACAGTGAAAGAACGGCGATATATTCCGGTTGGGTTTTCGCTCGGCACAAACGGGGGATTGACAGGAAACAGATACCACACATCCGTGTAATGCATCTGCCCATATCCCTGCATCTGCCAGCATGAAGGCACCGGTATCGTATTCCATTCCTTTGTCGTAAATTTTTTTTCAAAAAAACCTTCAGGCGAAAATTCCGGTGCGCGCAGGTATAAAAAATCCCATGTGCCATTCAGCGATATATCGGTAGGCTGCATACCGCTGCGCATAAGGCGCGGCTGCGCTTCCCTCCGTCCAATGTGTAAAAGCGTTTCATCTTCCCATCGTTTTTTTTGCCGTTCCATCTACTTCCTTCTTCAGAGCAATCGCATCAGATTGTTTGTGAACAGCCCCGCAGAAGAATGGACTCCGTCCAACCACAGTTGAACCTGCGGTTCAAATGGTTGTCCAACCTCCATTCTTCTGCGGCACTTGATCCACAGATCTGATGCGATTGCTCTTCTTTTAAAATAAATTGCGTGAAATTTTTTCAAAATTTCGTGCAAAAGGAATACCGCTTGAAATATTTTGATTGCGGTTGTCCTGTTCTCTTATGCGAATTCTTTTTCGAGTTGCAAAAATACGCAGGCGGGCCATGTGAAGGCCTGATCGTCGTACCCGCAGCCCGTAAACGCATCGTAATTTTCTGCCATTAAACCGATTTTTGTTACCTCAAAAAAACGGTACCCCAAACGTTTTGCGAAATCGGGATATCCGTTCGCTCTTAGGGCATCGATAAACAAATAGGTTACAGGCGCCCATAGGGGGCCGAGCCAATAGCCGCCTTTCTTATACAACGGACTGTCTTTTTGCTCGGTAGTGAGTCCGAACGGAGCTTCAAAGTTTTGTTCCAAATCACGCACTAATGCATCGGCAATCCGTTTATCCATACGGTAGGCAATAACCAATGGCAGATACATCAGCAGCGAATGCCCCGTTCCAATTCTACTGCCCGTGCCGGTATTCCATGCATGAAAAGCGCCATCCTCATAAAACCTGTCCATAAAGCTGTCAAAGAGTTCATCCGCCCGCTGCTTCCACTGTGCAGCCTCAGTATCATTGCCAAGCCTGTGCGCAAAGGAGGACAAGATATCCATTTTTTGAATGAGGAAGGCGCTTAAATCGGGAGATTCCACCGGAACGCCTTCATGGAAAACGGAAGCATTATCCCAGCCTGAATCATTACCGTGGTAGTACAACGGAAAAGCGCTTCCGTTCGGACGGCGGTGGTCAAGCCAATAAAGAGCGGCGCGGCAAAAACTTTTATACGCCGGTAAAAAGTATTCCTGCCGGGAAAAAAGCGGATCCGCTTCCAGCAATTTATTATATGCCCACGCATGAATGGGCGGTTTTAAGCAGTTAAATGATGCAAAGGTATTATTGACATAGTCGGGATAGGCACCGAAAGCATCCTGCGTGTCAAAAAATATTTTCAGCTGTCCGTAGGCTTCTTTCGGATACGCGCCGCCCAATGCAAGCGCCGTAAAGCAATTGTCCCAGCTCCAAATATTAAACATGGTGTTTTTAGACATATACACGGCATCGCAGGTTAATGCTCCCTGCGCATGGACGGTATTATTCCATACAATATAACGGGCAAGCGAATGGCTTTCTTGATACGTCTCGATGAAGCAAGGAAAGCGGCGTTTCCATTCATCATACTCGGCTGCAAGCTGTTGCTCCGCTTTATCAAAGTCGTCCCTTGTGCACACATCAGGACGAAAAGAAACGGTTGTACTTCTAAGCACGGCGCAGGCAGCTTGCCCATCGGCATTAACCGTAAACACAGGACAGGCGCTTCCTCGTACCGTCCAGTTTGATGTTGCAGTACAGCGCCCTTCCAAAACCGACATGCATATTTTTAATTGTTTATCATATAGCTGATGTTCATATTCCCCTTCGGAAACCTTATGCCTTTACCCGTTACGTGGTTTGGCAAGCAGCCGAATGGTTGCAAGCATACGA
>CAUVHB010000123.1:0-5134 GCA_963551335.1 uncultured Treponema sp. | reverse complement strand
TTAGGGCTGGCAATTATACTGTACCTGCTGGGAAGCGGTATTAAAGCCAAGGTGAATGTTTTGCAGAAATATTATATTCCTGCGCCGGTCATTGGGGGAACGCTCTTCTCACTGGTAATGTTGTTAGGACATCAGATGAAGTGGTTTGAGTTTTCTTTTGACGGCAATCTGAAGAACTTCTTTATGGTTGTGTTCTTTACAAGCGTCGGGTTCTTAGCGAGTGTTTCTGCATTGAAAAAAGGCGGTATCGCTACACTCCTGTTCTTAGCTGCTGCGGCTGTTCTTTGCGTTGTGCAGGATGGTATCGGCGTTGCATTGGCGAAGGTGTTTGGACTGAACCCCGGTATCGGTTTGGCAGCAGGTTCTATCCCGCTGACTGGCGGACACGGTACGTCGGGCGCTTTCGGTCCTTATTTGGAAGAACGCGGTGTTGCCGGCGCGACGGTCGTTGCGATTGCTTCTGCAACGTACGGTTTGGTATCCGGTTGTTTGATTGGCGGTCCGATTGCGAAGCGCTTAAAGGATAAGCATAACCTCGTGTGCAAGGAGCTGAATGGAAAAGATGCACAGCAAAAAGCTGAAGACGAGGAAACGCTCGCGCAAAAAGCGACAATGACCGAAAAATCCTTCTTTAAAGCGGCTTGTATGATCGGTATTTCTATGGGTATCGGTTCTATCATTACTCCGCTTATTAAAAAAGCAGGTCTGTCATTACCGGCATACCTCATTCCGATGCTCATCGCCGCTATTATGCGCAATATTATGGATGCAACGCCTGATAAAACGCCAATTGACGAAATCGGTATTATTGGAAGCGTATGTCTGTCATTCTTCTTGGCTATTGCATTGATGTCAATGAAACTGTGGGATTTGGCAGACTTGGCAATTCCGCTTATCGTTATCCTGTTAGTACAGACAGTCGTTATGGGGCTGTTTGCCTATTTTGTAACCTTCAATATTATGGGACGAGACTACGATGCGGCGGTTATCGCAACCGGTCACTGCGGTTTCGGTATGGGTGCAACGCCGAACGCAATCGCAAACATGGAAGCATTCACGGCTGTAAACGGTTTCTCGACAAAGGCATTCTTGGCTGTTCCGCTTGTCGGCTCGCTGTTCATCGACTTTGTCAATGCGTTTATCATTCAGACATTTACCAGTATCTTTGTCGGATAATTTTGAATAACGCGCATTTGCGAATACACCCCTATACTATCTACAAGGGTGGGAAAGTGCTTTGCTGCCTCGACAGTAAAGCACTTTTTGTATTATGATAGGGCTATTATACAGGAGGGAGTTTTAAAGATTTAATCCAGTTTTTAGAAATCCCGGGACGTTTTTTCAAGCTATTTATTCCTTAGAGGAGGTATGAATGATTACAACGGACTATATAAGCTTTGTTACAAGCTTGTTGTCATCGTTGCTTGGACTTGGCATTGTGTTTTTGTCTCTGATCTTTTTGGCGATTTTTGTGATGGTCGTGTCAAAAGTTATTTTGCTTTTAGAGAAAAATGTACCTGCCAAACCCCAAGCAGCCCCTGCGGCAGCGGCACCAGTAAGTGCGAAGCCGGCGGCGGGAGCCGAAGCCATAAAAGTTGCGGTTATTGCGGCCGCTATTAGCGAAGAAAGGCGCGAGCCTTTAAATGCATTCGTTATTACGAATATTAAGAAACTATAAACCATAAAAGGAGTCTTTAGTATGAACTATGTCGTCACTGTGAATGGTGAAAAATATGAAGTTGAAGTCGAGAGAGTAGGGGGAGCTTCCTCCTCGTTATCCAGACGGCCGCCGGAACGTGGCTCTCGCCCAGTTCAGGCCGCTCCCGCAGCGCAACCTGTTGCTGTCCCGCAGTCTGCGGCTCCTACACCTTCGGCAGCGCCCGCCGCTTCTGGTTCAGTTGTCAGTCCAATGCCCGGTACGGTTCTTGATGTAAAGGTTAAGGAGGGGGATGCAGTCGCCGTTGGTCAGGTAGTCATTATTTTGGAAGCTATGAAGATGGAAACCGAAATCGTGTCCGAAGTTGCCGGATCTGTTGCTGCTGTTCGGGTTAAGAAAGGAGATGCGGTCGATACGGATACCGTACTGGTAGAGGTTAGATAAGGGGCGCTGCATGGAATTCATTAAGGTTGTAGGAACGATGATGCAGCAGTCGGGCTTTGCCGCATTGACGTGGCAGCAGCTCGTCATGTTTCTCGTTTCGTTCGTTTTAATTTATTTAGCTATCGTTAAACAGTTCGAACCGCTGCTGTTATTACCGATTGCATTCGGGATGTTTTTGACGAATTTACCGTTAGCGGATTTGATGAAGGAAGGAGAACCTTGGTATACCTCCGGCGTATTGCGGATTATCTACAGCGGTATAAAAAGCAACCTCTTCCCGTGTTTAATCTTTATGGGTATCGGTGCAATGACCGATTTCGGGCCGCTTATTGCCAACCCGATTAGCTTGCTGCTCGGAGCGGCTGCGCAGTTCGGTATCTATATTACCTTTATGGCTGCCAGCGCCTTACCGATTTTTACTGCAAAGCAGGCTGCTGCAATCGCCATTATCGGCGGCGCCGACGGCCCTACTTCTATTTATATCGCAAACAACTTAGCTCCCGAACTGCTGGCGCCGATTGCGGTTGCGGCGTATTCATATATGGCGCTGATTCCGTTGATTCAGCCGCCAATTATGAAGCTTCTAACCACTAAAAAAGAACGGGCGGTTAAGATGAAGCAGCTGCGGAAGGTAAGCAAGACGGAGAAGATTGTATTCCCAATCGGTACGGTTCTTTTTACCGCCCTCTTGCTGCCGTCGGTTGCGCCGCTGCTCGGTATGCTGATGTTGGGCAATATCTTTAGAGAGTCAGGCGTTGTGCAGCGTTTATCCGATACGGCGCAAAATGCGTTGATCAACATCGTTACGATTATGCTTGGTGTTACGGTCGGCGCTACCGCGAACGGAGAGCTGTTCCTGCGGGTGCAAACAATCACTATTATCTTTATGGGGCTGTTTGCGTTCTGTATGTCTACTGTCGGCGGCGTGCTGCTCGGAAAGGTCTTGTATCTTGTTACCGGTGGTAAAATTAACCCGTTAATCGGGTCTGCCGGTGTTTCGGCGGTACCGATGGCAGCGCGTGTTTCGCAAACGGTCGGTTCTGCGGAAAATCCGACAAACTTCCTTTTGATGCACGCGATGGGACCGAACGTTGCGGGTGTTATCGGATCGGCAGTTGCTGCTGGTTTCTTTATGCTCATTTTCGGTAAATAATCTAATATGGAGGGAATACCGATGTTATCGGCGTTCCCTCTTTGTATGTATAGAACGTATCGCCGAAAAATAAGTTGCGCGATGGTCTATTTGAGTACAGTACATATAGTTGGAAGGAGATGTATTATGAGTAAAGTTATGTCATTGCACGATGCAATCAAAACGTATGTAAAATCGGGCGATGTTCTTTGTTTCGGCGGTTTTACGACAAATCGCAAGCCTTATGCGGCCGTCAACGAGATTTTGCGCCAAGGCTTAGGTGATTTTATCGGGTATTCCGGTCCCGCAGGCGGCGACTGGGATATGCTGATCGGTGAGGGACGGGTAAAGGCATTTATCAACTGCTATATTGCAAACTCCGGCTATACGAACGTAGCGCGTCGCTTTCGTCACGAAATTGAAAAAAACAAAAAAATGCTGTTCGAAGACTATTCGCAGGATGTTCTGATGCTAATGCTCCACGCATCTTCCCTCGGACTCCCGTATCTTCCGGTACGGCTGATGCAAGGTTCCGACCTTGTAAACAAATGGGGCATCAGTAAAGAGGAGCGCGCAAAAGACCCGCGCCTTCCTCATGATAAATTGGTAGAAGTAGAAAACCCCTTCAACCCCGGAGAAAAGGTTGTCGCCGTACCGGTGCCGCGCTTGGATACCGCAATCATCCATGTACAGAAGGCTTCTATTGAAGGTACTTGTTCGATTGAAGGTGATGAATTTCATGATATCGACATCGCGATTGCTGCAAAAAAATGTATCGTAACCTGCGAAGAACTGGTAACCGAAGAAGAAATCAGAAAAGACCCAAGCAAAAACTCAATTCCGCAGTTCTGCGTCGATGCGGTTGTTCATACTCCTTACGGCGCTCATCCCGCTCAGTGCTATAACTATTACGATTACGATGCTGCATTCTTTAAAATGTATGACAGCGTTACCAAAACCGAAGAGGACTTTAAAGCCTACTTACAGGAATGGGTCTACGGCGTAAAAGATCATACTGAATATATCGATAAACTGGGCGCAAGCAGATTGGCAAACCTAAAAGTCGTACAGGGATTCGGCTATGCGGCAAAACTTGTAAAGGAGGGAAAGTAAGATGGCGAATTATAAGAATTATACCAATAAAGAAATGCAGGCTATCACAATAGCAAAGACCATTAAAGACGGTCAGATTGTTATTGTAGGAACAGGGCTTCCGTTAATTGGCGCGTCGTTGGCAAAACGGATATTTGCACCGAATTGCAAGCTGATTGTAGAAAGCGGTTTGATGGACTGCGCACCGATTGAAGTACCGCGCAGCGTCGGCGATAACCGGCTGATGGCTCACTGCGGTGTACAATGGCCGAACGTCCGCTTTATCGGTTTTGAAGCAAACGAATGGCTGAATGATAAAGATCGCATGATCGCCTTTATCGGCGGCGCTCAAATTGACCCCTACGGAAATGTAAACTCAACCTGTATCGGCGACTATCACAATCCTATTACTCGTTTTACCGGTTCAGGCGGCGCAAACGGTATCGCAACCTACTCCAATACCGTCATTATGATGCAGCACGAAAAACGCCGCTTTATCGACAAGATTGACTACATTACCAGCGTTGGATGGGGAGATGGCCATGGGGGACGTGAAAGACTCGGTCTTCCGGGAAACAGAGGCCCAGTTGCCGTTGTTACCGACCGCGGTATCCTCAAATTTGACGATAAGACCAAGCGGATGTACTTAGCGGGTTATTATCCAACCTCTTCTCCCGAAGATGTACTGGAAAATACTGGTTTTGACCTCGATGTTTCTAAAGCTGTCTTGCTGGAAGCGCCGAGCGAAGACGTTATCAAGATGATCCGCGAGGAAATTGATCCCGGACAGGCATTTATCAAAGTTCCTG
>CAUVHB010000122.1:0-5146 GCA_963551335.1 uncultured Treponema sp. | reverse complement strand
TTTGCAGGAGCTGAAACGATAAAAGAAGCGGTAACTTTTGCAGGAGTGGCGCTGTCGACGATTACCTTTACGGTGTACGTTGTGCCTTTATCAGTTGGAGATGTCGGCGTTGGCGCTTGGACAGTTGCCGTTGCCTTATTGTTTAGTGCATCGATTGTTGCTGTTACAGGCGGCTGATTTGTACTACCGCCCGTCACTTGTACCAAGAGGCTTGTAAGCTTATCAAAATTGCTGCCGGTAATGGTTACCTTTATGTTTCTGTCCGTCATCTTGGTGTCTAAGTGAGTACGGGTAAGGCTGATGCCGGTAACTTCCGCCTGTGCCGAAGGCGTAATAGTAATAGAAGTGGCAGCTCCCTCATTCCCTGCATTATCCACCGCCTTTAGGCTAAAAGCGTAAGGCACGGATGTGCTTTGCGGTTCGACATTCTCAATTTCAAGCCTCTGAACGCCTTTCTCGATTGTTTCGGTTTTTTCATTTGCTCCGTTTACCGTGTAGCTCAGTTTAAGTTCTTTTAAGCCGGAAGCGGTGTCAATGGGGTCACTCCACTTAAGAATAATCTTTTTTTCACCGAACCTATATTCCGCAGTCAAATTCGTCGGAACTGGTGGCGGATCTTTGTCGATATTCTTAATCTCAATCGTTTCTACCTCGCGTCTGCCGTCATTATCCTGCACTGCAACCGAATAGATGCCGTTTTGGGGAACTGTAAAGCTATTGCCGGTTATCATCGAGTTTCCGTTTTCCAAAACATCCTTTGCACTGTGTCCGCTCCCTTCCTTCCATTTTGCTTCTTTTATTGAAGTGTTTGATTTAACCGTTATCGTTACAGAATCCTTTGTCCACTCAGTTTTTACAGGGACTTGCGTCAGAGTAAGTGTCATCGGCTCTCCGGCAAGAGGCGTAACCGCTGTTGTGGATATACCTGCACTCTTATTGCCCGCATTATCGATTGCCTTTACGGTAAAGGTATAGGATTGCCCCACCGTAAGGTTTGAAATTTTACGGCTTCGCTCTCCCTTGGCAACAAGAATTGCATTTTTCGGTAGGGGAGCAACAGACCGGCTGACAATGTCCTGCTGCGATGTTATCTCTATTCCCCAAAGGTCTTCATCCGCAGGGTCTTGCCATGTTAAGCGGATTGCTCCTGCAAGCGCTTCCGCCTGTAGATTCCCAACCTCCGCAGGCGGCGTTTTATCGCTGGTATCTACCGGTTTCACCGCTTCTGCGGTACTTACGCCCGTGCTCTTGTTTAACGACTTGTCGATGGTCTTAACGGTAAATGTATACGCCGTGCCATTGGTAAGCCCTTCTGCGGTAAAGCTCATTGCCTTGCCTTTTTCTGCAAAAAGATAGACGGAATTCGCAAGGGTTCCCTCTGCAGGGCTTGCAGTAATTTCTACCTGATACAGGTCTGTATCCGCAGGGTTTTTCCAGCTTAAACTTACCTTGCCGTTTCCGGCAGTTGCTTTAAGCTCCGTAACTTCCGCAGGCGCTGTTGTATCGGCAGCGCTACCTCCTCCAGTGCTTTGAGGCGTTGCTTTTACGGTAACAGCTTTGCCCATATTCAAGGTTTTATCGATGGTTTTAACGGTAAAGGTGTATTCTTGCCCACCCGTTAAACCTTCTGCCATAAAACTACCGGCAGCGCCTTTGACAGCTGAAAGGTAGACGGGGTTTGTAAGAGTTCCTGCCGCGGGGCTTGCACTAATTTCTACCTGATATAGGTCTGCATCGCCGGGGTTTTTCCAACTTAAACCTACCTTGCCGTTACCGGCAACGGCTTTAAGCTCTGTGACCTCTGCGGGCGGGGTTTTGTCTTTTTTCTCGGAAACGGTAACTGTTTGTTTACAGCCGATCGCCACTGCAAAAACAGTGAGCACTGCAAATACCGCCATTCCTTTACAAAAATGTTTTGTCATTCTGTACTCCTTTTAAATAGATCTTTCGGACATGACCAGCCGAAAGGCGCGGACAAACCGTCCATATACGAAAAAACGCACAAATGGGTAAAAAAAGCCCGATTGTGCGTTTTTGTGTATCAGTGAGGATATAAATGTACTGTTTATGTTATTTTTATTGTGAAAAGAAATTAGACTATTCGGGTGTCGGGTGTCGGGTGTCGGGTAATTGTATTGCCGGTTATGGGTGTGTCAAGCCCCTTTTCGGTACAAAAGATTTTTGATGAGGTTAATTGTATTGTTACGCCGGTAGAGTGCCGTGTCATAAAGAAAAGTATAACCTTGACGGTATGAAAATGCAAGGGGAAAATCTAAGAGTGTTATCGATATTTATAACGTCGAATCGTTACGTTCGCTTTTGGCAATAGGCGGACATGACCTTGCTAAAGTAGACGGGCAGATAGAGTTTACCGTTAATAAGGAAGAAGGTGTTTTCCTTCCCATCCTATCCACGGAAAAGCATGTCGCTAAAACCGATTACGTGTATCGCGATTCAAAAGGCATTATGGCATGGCTAGACGTCCGGGATGGGGAACATCAAAAAGCCGATTGAACCAACTGGGTGTTCAATCGGCTTTTTTGTTTATTTTTTCCGGCTATACGGCGTATTTTCCAGCGGCAGCTTTGTTCTAAAAATACCGTCGCGGTTGTAATACGCAAGCGCAACTGCCGGCGCCGTCGGGATACTGGCAATTTCACCGATTCCCTTTGCGCCGCAGGCGAGTTCATTGCTGTTGTTTTCGATAATATCCACCTTTATCGGCGGTACCTGCGGCGCTTTAAACAGACCGAGCGTCCCGAACTTGGCAGTTGGGACACTCTTTTGCAGCGGATAATCTTCCGTTAGCGCATATCCGAGACTCATCACGACGCCGCCTTCAATCTGCCCTTGCAGCGAAATCGGATTAAGCGCGCGGCCGACATCGTGCGCGGCTTCGACATACGCAAGTTTTCCTTCTTCATCCAAATCGATGAGATGCGTTGCATAGCCGTACGCAACATGACTTACCGGATGAGGCTTGTCGGAACCCAGTTTGTCCGTCGGATAGGTGTATTCCGCAAAAAATTCTTTGCCGCTCAAGGATGTAAACAGGTCTGGCAGTATATCCTGATGTGCGGACAGTTTGCCTGTTTTGCCGCGCTTTTGCAGTTCTTCTTCAAGCGCTCTTTTGACATCGGTAGCAGCCATACGAGCACTTTCACCGGTAAATACGGTCTGACGCGAGGCGGTTGTTTCTCCCGCATCGGGAGCAAACTTGGTGTCGGGCGTTTCGTAGTGTAAAAGACTGCGCGGCAGATTTAGCACCTCTCCGACAATCTGCAAGAGAATTGTTCCGACCCCCTGCCCGATACAAGCCGCGCTTGAATAGATATGTACGCCGTCCGCTTGAAGCCGCAGGGTTGTCCGGCCAAAGTCCGGAATGCCGACCCCAAGCCCGGAGTTTTTAATAGCACACGCAATACCGGCTTTCGGATGCGCGTCGTAATACGGCTTTACCGCTTCGAGGGTTTGTACAAGCGCGGTTGAATCGTCGGCATATTGACCGTTCGGCAGCACTTGTCCGGGGCGGATGGCATTCCGATAGCGGATTTCCCACGGACTGATGCCGACTTTTTCCGCCAAGAGGTTGATGCACGACTCAACGGCAAAGCAGCTCTGCGTTACGCCGAATCCTCTAAACGCACCGGCCGGCGGATTATTGGTGTACCACGCGCAGCCGAGTATATCGATGTCCTGATAGTTATATGGACCTGCGGCATGGGTACAGGCACGCTGCAATACCGGCCCGCCAAGCGAGGCATAGGCGCCGGTGTCCGAATGAAGCACTGCTTTTAAGCCGGTGAGGTAGCCATTTTCGTCGCAGCCGAGGGTAAAATCCATCTCCATCGCATGGCGCTTTGGGTGGATAATCATACTTTCCTTTCTGCTTAAGCTCACCTTGACGGGGCGTCCGGTCTTTAATGCAAGGATAGCCGCATGGTGTTGCACGCTCATATCTTCTTTGCCGCCAAAGCCGCCGCCGACCATCTTTGCGATCACCCGCACTTTATCGATTGGCAGACCGGTCGCTTCTGCACATTCTCTCTTTGTTTGGTACACACCTTGATCACCCGAATAGATGATGACCCCGCCATCTCCGTCCGGCATAGCCACTGCTGTTTCCGGCTCCAAAAAGGCATGTTCGGTCGGCGGTACGGAATAGTGGTGCGAAACAACATATTTTGAATTTTTCAGCTTTTCATCAGCATTGCCGCGCACAAGGTGTTCTTTTGAAAGGAGGTTGCCTCCGTCATGGATATGGGGCGCCCCTTCTGCCATTGCTTCTGCGATGGAACATACTGGCGGCAGTTCTTCGTATTCTATCTTTACTGCTTTTTTTGCAGCTTCCAAAATATCGCGGCTTTCGGCGGCAATCAGAACGAGGGCGTCCCCCAAATAATGCGTTTCTTTACCGAGGGGAATGAGTACATCCCAGTCTTTTTTTAAGTGCCCGATTTTTTGCATACCGGGAAGGTCTTTTGCCGTCATGACGATATGGACGCCTGCCATTTTCTCCGCCGCTTCGGTATTGATAGACAGCACCTTTGCCCGCGGATATGCAGTGCGCACCGCGCTTCCGTAGAGCATCCCGTCCAGATAGATATCGTCGGCATATTCGGCGGTACCGGCGGCTTTCGCGTATGAATCGACACGGAGCGCACTGCTGCCAACTGCCGCATCGGTTTCCGCTTCCGGCACAGGCGTGTTTTCGCGGAACATCTTTGCTGCCAATAAAATGGCTTCTTCAATTTTGACATAGCCGGTACACCGGCAAATATTGTTGCGGATTGCCTGTTTTACATCCGCAGATGAGGGATTAGGATTTCCGTCTATCAGCGCCTTTGCGCAAATAATCATACCGGGGATACAAAAACCGCACTGTACCGCACCGCAATGCGCAAACGCATATTGATACACGGCAAGCTCGCGTTCAGGGAAGCCTTCGAGCGTGGTAATGGTCTTTCCTGCGAGCTTACCGGTGATTTGTACACAGGCTTTCATCGGTTTGCCGTCTATTAAAACGGTACACGTTCCGCATGCGCCTTCCATACAACCGTTCTTAACGGAAGTTAAACGCAGTGCATCACGTAAAAAATAGATAAGTTTTTGATTTTCTTCGGCTTCAACAGTCCGACCGTTAACG
>CAUVHB010000121.1:0-5169 GCA_963551335.1 uncultured Treponema sp. | reverse complement strand
ATTTCAGCCCCTACGGAAAGGGCTTCAATAAAGACAGCGACCATGGTGTAGGAGTGATGAATCGGCAGCAACGCATAAAAAATATCTGTTTCGGATATGCTTAAGTTCGATTGGGCAATGTAACAGTCCGAGACGATATTCCGGTGAGAAAGCATAACTCCTTTCGGATTTCCCATCGTGCCGGAGGTAAAAAGGATCGCTGCCGTATCGGTTTCCTGTAACGGAAAATAGGTTGCAAGCGGTTCTGCTTCCAAATTGTATACGTAGCGCTCCGGATATTTGCTGTTTAGAGAATAAACGTCGCCTATAAAGGCTTGCGATTTTGATTCTTTCAAAAAATGCTCGTACTTTTCTTCATCCACAAAGAAAAAGCGCGGCTTTGCGGTTTTTAACAAAGACTCGATCTCATGATCGTGTAGCCCATAGTCAATGGGGATAATGATACCGCCGGCGTATAACACACTTAAATAGACTAGCGCCCATTCGGGAGAATTTTTGCCTGAAACGGCAATATGCGTTCCTTTTTTTATACCGTGAGCAATAAACCATCCTGCTAATTTTTTGATTGCTGCAAGGGTTTCGCGATAGGTGAGCGTAATCCGATCCGGCTCAAAGACAGTTAAACAGTTCCTATCGGGAAAACGTTCCACCGTAATTTCTAACATTTCCGGTAATGTAGGCCATTCTCCAGTAAACTTTTTTCCGCGCCATGCATCAAGAAATGCCCATGGCTGTTTTGACATTTCGTTCATCGATACACTCCTTATAAATACGATTTTTGCTTTACTTTTAAAATTGCAATTTTTTCTTATTTTTAGTATAACTATTTTACATGATTTTGAAAGATATACGAGCCTTTTTTTTCTATTTATTTTCTGCCGCGGCGGTGATACCTTTTCTTTTTGGAGAGTCCGCTCCGAAATATTCTCAGCGGATTGCCTTTGTCAATAATGCTTTGAGTTATCTCGGTACGCCTTATCGTTACGCAGGACATTCATCCAAGGGAATGGACTGTTCGGGTTTTGTCTTTCGCAACGGGGCTGATGTTCTAAAGCTCCAGATGCCGCGCCGTTCGGATGCTCTTGCCGAATATGCAAAAAGAATAACTGATGAAGAGATTCAGCCCGGCGATTTGCTGTTTTTTAACACTGCGGGCGGTATTTCCCACGTCGGAATTTATATCGGCGCAGGAAAATTTATTCATTCGGCATCGGACGGTCCCCATACTGGCGTTATCATTTCAAATATTCAAGAATCATACTGGAAAAAAACATATCGCTTTGCGTGCAGTATTATGAAACCGGAGGAAATTTTCTTTGCCGAGTCAGCTGTTCCGTTTTTTTCGCGAACCTCAGAAAACTGCCGGATACATCCTGATATTCGTGCAAAATCATTAGATGCTTTGTAAGCCTCCGCAGAATAATGAAGACTGCGATTTTTATCTAGGGAACTTCTAGTCTACCTGATGCGTTCCCTGTCTGCTGGAAAAATGGGCGAAATTTCGAATAAAATTTCGCATCGAATGAAAGCAGCCGCTTTATATATATAAATTGCAAGAGGTATTGCCCCAAAAAGGAATTTTTATGATATCTTCAGATACTGTTGATTGAGAGGAGTTGTTATTATGAAAATATTATTTCGTACCTTATGCTGTCTTGCTGCCGTCTGTATCACGGCAGCGTGTTCTTCCTCCGCCCACATTGTTATACGGGATAACGCGGATTACGGTTTTACTGCGGAATTTATACCGAGCAGTTTGTTAGAAAAGAATGTTACTCATTTACTGAAACAAAAAACTGAGCAGGCCGAAGGGGAATCCGTATTTAATGTTCAAGAGTTGAAAGAAGCGCTCACTAAATCGGGAATAACGGTTAAAGAAATTACTGCGCGAGGAGCAATAGGGTTGCGTCTTGCGTGTACGGTTCCGCGTAATCACGATTTGTTCAAAGATGTTATTCATTATAATATGAATGAGCGGAATGTTACGGTTAGTCTTTCGCCGAAAAGTATCGCATCATTTTTGGAGATGCTGCCGCAGGAGAGCCGTGATTTTATCGATATGCTGATGGCGCCGCTGTTTGCCGGCGATATAATTCCGGCTGCGGAATACGAAGAACTGATCGGCGCTGCATACGGAAAAAAAATTGCTGCAGAACTGCGTACTTCAGAATTTGTCTTAACCATCGATGTGCCGTATAAGGTGCAGGCGGCGCACATCACTCCGGTCGGCGCGGTTACCGTGCAGGCGAAGGCGGGAAATACTTCCCACGCTTTGGTACGTATCCCGCTTCTTGACCTGCTGTGTACCGTCGATACGATAGCGGTGCAGCTGCGGTAAACGCCTTCCGAAGTCGTTCCCTATCGAGCTGTTGCCCGATTATCACAGCTTTCGCTTCGGGCATCGGCTCGCAGACAGTTACGGTGTACTGCCTATCGACAATATCGAATTTTGTCCATTGCTCGCCGATACGCACAAATCCCTTGGCACGGTAGACAGTACCGAAGTATCCGCGTAAAAGGGAAACGAGCAATTCCAGCAGATCGTACACGGTATCGACGGTCGCGTCGGTAATGCTGATATTTTCTAAATTAGGCGCACGGTCTTTTTCAGGCAGTGCGATGGCTCGCTGTTTGTTCAGCGGAGTATGCAGCAGCGCTTTCCACCATTCTTCAGGCTGATGTTGATACGGGGTCTCGAGGATTTCTGCATCAGGATTCACCGTGCGAATAAGCGCACTCACACGGCGCAACTCGTCGGCGGAAGCGTGTTCTATTTTAGAAAGAAGAATGCGCGGCGTATTTTTTAGCTGATCGGCATATATATCGCCAAATTCTTGTAGGTAATGCGCTACGCAGTGGATATCTGCAATGGTAACCGGCTCAAGGAGCTGGATACGACTGTATTCAATTTTACTGATATTGTGCAGCACCGCGCTGAGTAGCCCCACGCCGGTCGGTTCCACTATCAAGTATTCAGGATTGAGCGTATTAGCGATTGTCAAGATTGAAGAAGCAAAGTCGGATTTTAGCGAACAGCAGATACAGCCTTCAGTCAGCTCCCATACCTTTAACCGGTCTTGTTTTAACAGCGCCCCGTCGATTCCCGCTTCGCCGTATTCATTTTCCATAACGGCAACGTTTTTTCCGGTTTTTTCAGAAAGTGTTTGAATAAAGGTTGTTTTCCCTGCGCCTAAGAAGCCCGACACAACAAGAATATTCATCACAAAAAATGATTCGCATAAATGACTTGGCATCTTCTAAAAACCTCAAGGTATTTAAAAGATGCCTTACTCTTTTCCAATGAAGAGCACATCGGAAAAGCCCCTCCGCACGGATAACGCACGTGCGGATGAACGCGGTATTTAGATGATAACAACCGGTTTAATTAAGTCTGCCGGCTTGTCTTTCATCAAATAGAGCGCTTTTTCGACGTTCTCAAAACCTTTGAAAGTATGGGTGATGAGTTTTGACAGATCCAGTTTACCAACTGAAACAAGACTACTCAGTTTTTCCATGCGGAGCCGTCCGCCGGGCATTAAGCCGCCGTTGATCTGCTTGTGTCCCATTCCCACGCCCCATTCCACGCGCGGAATTTTAATGGAAACGCCCGAACCAAGATAGTTGACGTTTCCAATTTTGCCACCAGCCTTTAATGCCTTGACCGCTTCGTCAAAGGTATCGACGGTACCGCCGGCAATAATGACCTTATCGACCCCTTTGCCGTGGGTTAGGTCGAGCACTTGCTTATCAATAGGTCCGTTTTTATAGCTGATAATGTCGGTTGCGCCGTAGAATTTTGCTGCCGCAATGCAGGCGGGGCGAGTTCCTACCGCATAAATCTTTGAAGCGCCGCGCAATTCCGCTCCAGCAACGGACATTAAACCGACCGGCCCAATACCGATTACCAGTACCGAATCTCCATACTGAACATCAGCAAGCTCAGCGCCGTGAAAGCCGGTAGGTACCATGTCGGACAGCATCGGGGCGTGCTCAATCTTTACGCCGGCGGGAATGTGGGCGAGGTTTCCGTCCGCATCATTTACATGGAAATATTCACCGAATACGCCGTCTTTAAAGTTTGAAAATTTCCAACCAGCAAGCATACCGCCCGAATGCATTGAATACCCTGCTTGTGCTTCCAGAGAATTCCAATCGGGAGTAATTGCGGGAACCAATACCTTGTCGCCCGGTTTAAAATCTTTTACCAACGAACCGACTTCGACTACTTCGCCGCAGCCTTCGTGTCCTAAAATCATATTATGTCGATCGCCAATCGCTCCTTCCCAGACCGTATGTACGTCGGATGTACAGGGAGCAAGAGCCAACGGTTTACAAATTGCATCGAGCGGACCGCAAACGGGACGCTCTTTTTCGATCCATCCCGTTTCACCTAATTTAAGCATTGCGAAACCTTTCATAATTGTCCTCCTATGTAATAATGATATATTATTATATATAAAAATATAAAAATATGCAAGTAATACGTTGCCTTTCATTGCTTAGTTGTCATGTGGATGCCGGGGCGCTGAACCAAGCCGGTAAAATGATAATTTCGGCAGTTTGCTTGCATTTTTCTCTTTTATAATTCCATAAGCCGTGTTATAATTCTGAAAGGGGGAGTACTACCATGCGAATATTAATGATCACCAGTGAAGCAGTGCCGTTTGCAAAAACAGGCGGTTTAGCGGATGTTGTGTCCGCCTTATCCTACGCATTAAAAAAACTCGGGCACGATGTTAGAATCGTTATGCCGCGTTATTATAGAATTGATAAAGGTAATTTAACGCCGATTCCCGGTGCAATGGGAGTGTCTGTCGGCGATAGAGAGTATTGGACGGAAGTTTTTGAGTCCACGCTTCCAGATTCCAATATACCGGTGTACTTTATCGATCATGAAGAAAGTTTCGGCCGCGATGGATTATACGGTTCCGCCTTTGAGCCTGATTTTAACGATAATCCCAAACGGTTTTCAATATTAAGTCATGCAGCTTTTCAGCTTTGCAGAAAGCAGCATTGGATTCCCGATCTGATGCACGCGCATGATTGGCAGACGGCGCTTGTGCCGGTCTTGTTAAAATTCAACACGAAGTATCTTGATTTTCAAGGGACAGCGAGCGTTTTTACCGTACACAATATCGGCTATCAGGGCATTTACAATAAAGCGAATTA
>CAUVHB010000120.1:0-5208 GCA_963551335.1 uncultured Treponema sp. | reverse complement strand
AAGGTTATTTTGCCTTTAATGCGTGCCTCTTCGCTCAGAAGACTCGATGCGCCTTCCAAAGTAAGCGGAATTTGCAGCTTATAATTTTTTATCGCTGCAGACGGAGCAGAAGTGGGGGCATGTGCAGTATCTTCTACAATCCAGCCCTTATTTTTTGCCTGATTCAAAGTATATTGTTTATTGCCCAACAGTTCAGGCGACGAAATCGTAATTTCTTTTATTCCTGAATCATCAAATAAAGAGCCTGTCAGTGTTTTTCCGTCTTTAATCCACATATCCGGTGCATAAATGTCAGTTCCGACTTTTAACGGATCCGGACTGCCTATTGTGGGATTGCTTTTATCGATAAAGATCTTGATCGGTTCTGACCATACGCCGAGCTTGTGATTGTTTTTATTCTCAGCGCGAAGTCTGAAATAAACCTCCCAGCTATCACCGTTCGGATTATTGAACGCACCGTTTCCATTTATCGACATCTGCCAACTTGCTCCACCGGTATGAACATCATCAGTACCCGGAACAAGCTGTCCGTTGCCTCCCTGATGCCAGTCGGCATCATAGCCGCCTCCGGTTGTTCCGAAAGTCATGTTACCGTTTGCGGTATTGGTAAAGTTATCGCCTTTTGAGAACTGAATATATACCTTACCGGCATCGTTATAACCGCCAACTCGACTCGCTGCAGTACCGAATATTTGAATAGTACCGCCCGTGCTTTGACCTTGTCGCGGATTAGACACGGTAACAATCGGTTTATCTCCCTCAGAATCATATTTTATAATTAGCTTAGTAACCGCTTTGTTCCCTGCATTATCCTCAGTTAAAATGTAAATGGGAATATCGTAGATGCTTCCATTTACTGCAACAGCATCACCGGCATTCAAAGTGTCCAAGTCATACGTAAACTTCCATAAAGCCACGCCGGGTTCATCCATAACACGCCAGCCGCTAGTAGTAGCCGCTGTCGGTTCGGTAGTCTGTTTTCCTATAATATACTTTGTACCGTCCAGCTTAACATTGGCGTAGTCATTTATGCCGGTCGCAGGCTTATCGTCCAGAGTTCCTTGAATGGATACTGTTCCGGCTACTATGTTATTGGACTTAGGATACGTGATCTTCGGTACGGGCGCTTTTGTATCTTTAACAAAAGGCATACTTGCTGTCGTTGTATTACCTGCATTATCCTTGGCCCAAAAAAGCGCTTTGTATGCTCCCTCATTCCCTATCGTGCTGATTTGAACGGGCGTAGCAGTTTTCCATGTATTACCAGAGCTGTTTGTAAGCAAAGTATCGCTCGCGCCAGCAGTCGCCGAAGCATTCGCTTCCACATTCGTTACAATCTTATAACGTACCTCGGAAACCATACCTGGAGAAAAGACACTTGCACTGACATTAAAATCTTCCTTTACAAACCCTGAAGGGGAACTGGGACTTATCCTAAGGTTTTGACCTGCCAGCTAATACTTGATAATAAAAACGCCACCAGACGGCTTATTAGCGTCGTCATAAGCAACAAATTCATTACTAGCAGTATCTGTTCCTTCTACCTGTATCATATAATATCCGGCAGAAAAAGCAGCCTGATTCGGCAGCTGCCATTTTACGGTCAATTCATTAGCGCCGCTGACAACCCCTTTTGTCTCGTCCTCCGCCGTTAAATTTGCAAATTTCAAAGAATAAGCAGGAACAGTCGCGCGATCAACCTCCAATAATTTTTTATCGCCGTACGTAACATACTTTGGTTCACTCGTACATTTATACATATTGATTACAATCGGACTCGCTCTATATCCATTGTAATCGGGAGTTTGAACTAACGGGGTATTGTCTTTGTTTCGAACAAGTTTGAGATATACTTGAGGCGGCAGTGCATCACTAAAATACGCTGTAGTACCAAGAGGCAAACTCGCATTCGGCGTCGAAACAGGGTATGATGAAAGGAAATTAGTTCCATTGGTCACAGAGAAACCGGGCGATTTATTCGGATCCAGCGTGAAAATAGAATATCTTTGATCCCCGCCCTCGGTCATAACACGGGCATTTTCCAATTTTGTGCGTATGGATTCCCCTTCTGCAGTATATAACTTTGCCAAAAGCCGTTTTGGAAAGTCTGACGAAGAGGCATCACCCTCTTTACCTGCAAAATAGTCACTGATAACATCGACAGTATACCCATCCGCCAAAACGCTTCGAATTTGATCATCCCGTACATAATACCAATTGGAGGTATTACCCAATCCGGTATCTCCGTCATCCTTAAAGGAGCGCGCATTGTCAGTTAAAAATAGCTGAGCCTGAATAGGCGAATTTCCATTATCATCGCTGTATTTATACAAAGGATCCGTAAAACCGGCGCCATTTTTAGTAGCGACCGCTATTTCTTCGCTTATATTTTCTCCTACAAATCTTTTTGATACGCTTATATTGGCAGCAGGTACTTTGAATGTAAGGTCTTCTATCGCATATCTATCTTTCGCCGCGCCTTTTACTGTAAAAACTGAACCGTACGAGTCTGGCTGAATGCTGCTACTAGTTGTAGCCGTTGACGGTCGATCCAAAATCAATACCGGCGGCGTGTTGTCTATTTTATAGAGCTTGGTAAATGAAGATTTTTTGCTGCCAGTATCGGTAACAGTAACAATAACCTCATATTCACCGTCGGGAATCCGGTAGTCTTTTACCAGTTTATGCTCTATCCCATTCTTTGTTTTGTTACCGGTCGATTCGTTCTGGACATTCAATGTCCACGAAACATCAGCATAGCCTTTGGTAAAACCTCCAGCTTCACCAATCTCAATCGTTTTTTTCGTGTCAATATTTTTAAAAACAACCGAAACAGATTCTATACCATCATCATCGCTTGCCGTCCCTTTTAAGACAAACGAACCCCGTATCGGCGTCTCCCCCATTTCCGGATAGCTAATCGTTCCGCTCGGCGGATTAATATCGATCTGGGCGCCCAATCCTACATACGGCTTACAGGTAAAACCTGCAATGACAGCAAGCACAATCAGTACAAAGGATACTGCGCGATTCATCTTTTTCATAAGCTTTTCTCCGCTTTTCGTATGCATCCTTACCACCTTTACCTCAGGCGATACCAATGCTTTCTCATGTTTTCTGCTTCGCTCATCCGCAGCAGACTTACCGTCTTGCGCTCCTACCAAGGCAGAAACAGCACAATCGGCATAACTTTCCACTATTCCATCTCCTTTATCGGCAGGAATACCTCAAAACTTTAATGTTATTCGTATAAGACTTTTTGCCAATTACTTTTACAGATGACTTTTAGAAGACGGCAGATTACCGCATATATTACTAAATCTCATTTTGATATATACCGATAATACGCCCCTTTGTCAAGAGACCAAGCATCACATTAATCGATGCATCACGTTAACACATGTCGGTCGAGCTCCAATACTTTCGAAAATGTCCAAGAATAATTATTTATTTTTATGGCAAAAAATAAAAAACTCGTTTATACTAATAGCAACGGAACAATGCTTACATTTCAGCGTGTTCTGAGTGTACTCTTCATAGTGTACTTATAGATACTTCTCTCGGTTTTTGCGGAATGCACCTCTGCAAATATCATAATAAGGAGGATATATGCCGAAAGTATTATCGATTATTTTAGGTGGCGGAAAAGGAACCCGTTTATATCCGCTCACACAGTCCCGTTCAAAGCCGGCGGTGCCGTTCGGGGGGAAACATCGTATTGTAGACATCCCTATTTCAAACTGTATTAACTCCGGTTTGCGGCAAATCTATGTGTTAACTCAATTTAACTCAGCCTCGTTGCATTTGCACATTGCACGCGCGTACCGTTTTGACAGTTTTTCAAACGGGTTTGTAGAAATTCTTGCTGCAGAGCAAACCTTTGAACATTCCGGCTGGTATGAAGGAACTGCGGATGCAGTACGAAAGAATTTTATCCATTTTAAGACCCATAATCCTAAATACTATATCATCCTGTCAGGCGATCAACTTTATCGTATGGACTTAAAAGACTTTTTAGCGCAGCATGAAGCTTCGGGCGCAGACATTACTATCGCGTGTACCGCAGTCAATCGTCGCGACGCTTCGGGCTTCGGCATTATGCAGATTGATAAAAAATCGAACATTACCGCTTTTATGGAAAAACCCGGTCCCGATAAAAATATTGATGAATGGAAGATACCTGCCCAATCGGGTATTTCCGTTGCAAGTCCCGATAAAGAATATCTTGCTTCTATGGGGATTTACATCTTTAATGCAAAGGCGATGGAAGACTGCTTAAACAACAATATGACCGATTTCGGAAAGGAGATTATCCCCGCTGCGATTAAAGAGCATAAGGTTACGGCGTTTGTGCATAACGGCTATTGGGAGGACATCGGTACCATCCGTAGTTTTTATGAAGCAAACCTCGATTTAACGGAAATTACACCGCAGTTCAATTTTTATGATGCAGAAGCGCCGATCTATACCCACTACCGAAATCTCCCTGCGTCAAAAATCAACAGGGCGCAGTTGGATCGCGTTACGTGCAGTGAAGGCTGCGTTATCACGTATGCAGCAATTACCCGCTCCGTTATCGGTATCCGTACCATCATCGAAGCAGGCAGCGTCTTGGAAGGGGTTGTTTGTATGGGGGCGGACTACTACGAATCTGATAGCAGCAAGGTAGGGGATGGAAAGGCCGATATTCCGTGTATCGGTATCGGAAAAAACTGCCATATCAAAAAGGCGATTATCGATAAAAACGCACGTATTGGAAATAACGTATCCATCGGTATGGGCGAAATTCCTCCCGACGGCGACTATGGCTATTATCATGTTGTTGATCGCATTTACGTTATTACCAAGAATGCAATCATTCCCGACAACACGGTGATTTAATCAGGGCAACTGCATTATGAACGATGTTGAGCGGTTGCTTTCTGTGCGAAATTTCATAGGGTAACTTCTAAAAACTTCGGTTTTTAGAGATGCCCATAGGTATAAGGTGAGCGTCTACAATGACGCCGCTCACCGTAACCGTCAAGTTTTCTTTCGAAAACGTGCGTATTGATGTGTGCGCTTTTCGCGCACGAATGCAACAGTCTCCAAAATGCATAGTTTGTTCAACTGTTGTACATCCTGAGTACCGCTCAACCGATGTACGTCCTGAGTACATCGGTTGAGGACTGACCTATCCCACGCCCATCCTTGGGCGCATTGAAGGCG
>CAUVHB010000119.1:0-5218 GCA_963551335.1 uncultured Treponema sp. | reverse complement strand
ACGCATTTAAGGCAAAATAACCTTAAAAATCAAAATAGTTGAAGGTGCGGCGAAAAATCTGGATACAGAAGAAACTTTAAGTTTTAAGTTCGATGTTACAAAGCCCGCTGGAGGTCTGGGAAGATATATCTATAGATACAACGGAAACTTCGCAGTGTCTTCCGTAGTGAATAGCGATCTTGCAGAGCAAGTAAAACAGGCTGCGGGAACTCCTGCCGATTACAGTAAACTGCGTCTTTTGATCAGCAATACTCTCGTAGAAGGTAAAGCCGTAAAGGTTACCGGTGTTAGCGGAAATACCGTACAGTTTGAGCCGGCTCTTTCCAAAGCGGGAATCTATAATTGTATGTTATATGAAGAACCATACATTATACGGAACGAGAGCGGAAAGTGGATTGTACGCGGCGTTGCAAGTGACAGCGGTTCGGGCATCAAAAAGATTACAGCGAAAGTTACTGTTGACGGAGTGACTAAACCGATCGACATTACAGGACAGTCCGGCATAGAGCAATACACTGGCGGGCAAGTCAGTTGGGTAGGAGAAATCGATTTAAGTACGTTAAAAGACGGTAAAGGAAAATTGACTTGTACGATTTCCGATGAGCAAGGTAACGAATACACGGTTCCTGCTGTGGATATAGTCGTCAAGAATAAGCCGATTGCTGTTTCTGACATTACGCTCATGACCGACATAGCAGGCAGCCCTGAGAGCTTCGAAAACAACGCTATAAATAAAGCGCTTAAAAACGTAAAGACTGACAGCAATCTTGACTTTACCGCAGATTTTGCGAGTACTGAATTTGCCTTTAAGAACAAGGATAACTCAAAGATAAAGGTTGACTTTACCGGCGGATACGGTACGGTAAAATATCAGCTTAAAAAAGAAGACGGTACTCTATTAGGAGGACTTACCGCTATTACAAGCGGCGGTGAAATCGACTTAAAGGATCATTTTGGCACGGCTGCAGATAAAATCAACAATTCAAACGGTACGCCGACAAAAATTATCCTTGAGTTATGGGGCGAAGCGGCGGGCTTTACACAAGGTACGGATTCCGCTTTTGCAAAAGTCAATATTACGACACTCTTCGATGCTCTCGACAGTACGCCGCCGACGGTGGTCATTCTTCCGTTTCACTGGAACGGCGAAGGTGATAACTCGCTGTATGAAAACAAACGTGCCAACGGGCACGTGGAAATTGCAAAGATTAACAGTTTAGGTAACGATCACTCTTCCGTTTCGGGTAAAGTTACCCTACGCGGTTTTGCGTATGACAATGTTAAAATTGATTCGATTGAAGCGCATCTTCCGAATACAACAGCGCTTACCGTTAAGGCAACACGACAGCCGAATGGCACATGGGTATCCGATAAAAATATGGCTTTGGACGGTGCGGTATTGACGGTAGAAACCTTGGGCGCTGATTATCTCGGTTATTACGTACAATGGACTTTAGACTGGGATACGGAAAAAACAAGCGTGGGGCTTGCAAAAGAAATTACCGTACGTGCAAGCGACGGGAAAACAACATTCTCGGATACTGAAAAGCCTACCGCCGAAACAACCGGGGTTACCCGCAGCGGAAAAAAATCCGCAGAAAACGCCGTTTTCGCACATAAGAAGCCGGGACAGTTCGTTGTGTTTACAAAAGGCGAAACGCAGTACCTCACACGTATAAGAAGCGTAACAGACAATAAGGCAACGCTTGAAGATGACGTCCCCACTGAGGCAACCACAGCTTATATGTACGATTATACTGCAAACGAGCCGAAAACAACGGTAAACGTTGTTCCGTATATAACGGAGGTAGTAACGGGTTTAAAAGGTGCCGACGGCAGTCATAAAGGCTCCTTCTCCCGCGCATCGACCGGCGAATATCCGGTACGGGCTGGGGAAACGATTGAAGTAAAAGGCTTTAATCTCTCGGGCGGAACGGTTATGCTCGGGACGACATCGCTCGGTACGAATTTGAACGGCGTATCCATAGCATCATCACATACGAGCGGCGATTTGTCCGTTACGGTTGGTTCTATCGAATCCGTCAACAACAAGGTGGATATTACAAAGCCGTACAATATTGAGGCGAATAATGAAAACAATGATATCCTGACGGCAAAGCGCAAGTTGTTTGTATGGGAAACGAAACCCATTATTGACAATAACTTTATGGAAAGTCCGCAGTTTGTAATGGATAAAAATTCCAATTACTATATGTCGTACGGCGTTTTAGCGGTAAGCGGGAATTTAAGCTTTGCTATGATGAAAAATGCAACGGTTACTGCTGCACAGATGGCATCTTCCCATATAATTGAGCAGTGCTACAGTAAGTATCAGAATACGGTTATCGCGTACGATGAGGGCGGTCAAATGTACGGAGGAGCAAGTAATACCGATAGAGCAAGTAATAGCACCAGTTTTACGTTCTTTTCACGCGAGCAAGGATCCAATGCAACAGGATCTCACGGAAATTATAACGGAGGAACAAATAGACGCCGCCTTGAAAACAATGCAAACACGACAAGGAATGTTTATGATGTAAACCGTGTCCAAATACCGAAGTTAGCGGTAAGAGGCGGCAGTTCCGATGCAAAGGTTGCACTGATTTATTATGACCGGAATAATAATACTACGCCGGTAAAATTCCGATACGGTACTGTGACGGCACCGAATACTATTACCGGCGGGTTAGGGCATGATGTTTCGTCTAACGGAGATGGATCAGATCCTTATAATTCCGGTTCTGCTGAAGGATATGAGATTATTGCAGATTCGACCACTTCCCATAAAAGTGGTTTGTATGCCGCAGTAGGATTGACTTCTACAAACCGGGCTGTTGCCGTATGGTATGATGCGACAAACGCGAAGCTGATATACAGTTACCGCGATATGGGCACAAGCTATGCGGAGCCGGGTAGCGGAGGAGACCGGAAAACAACCGAGTGGCAGAATAATGCGGTTGTTATTGACGGCGGTGCTCCGCTCTATGTAGACCTCGTTATAGACGATGAAGACGGTTTGCATATCGGCTATTATTCAAGCGGTAACGGCGGTGTACGCTATGCGTATCTTGCGCCCGCCAAGGTGAAAGGTACAGCTAAACCTGCAACGAGCGACTTTAAAATTGCAACAGTCGACACCTACATGAATCCGGGTACCTTCCTTAAAATAGGCGTACGTAATGAAGGCACCAAACAGGTTCCGTACATCAGCTACTATCACAACGGTTTTTACGGTTCCGCAAATGCAGCGCGTATCGCCTGGTTTAAAGACGGTATTGCTTCTGCTGCCGATGTTAAAAACGGCGTTGAGAACGGTAAGTTTACCGGTAATTGGGTGGTTATGACGGTTCCTGCAAGCGCAGGTATTCAGCAGTATACGATTTGCCAAGGGGCACCTACGAGCGGTAGTTATGCAAATAAGGTTATCGCCGCGTACTTTACAAACAATAACTATGAAATGGCAGTGCTGAAAAAGTAAAAAACATAAAAGCCGGTAGGCGGCCGCTTACCGGCTTTTTTATATGAAAGGTGCGGTGTTCCGAGTCGTTGGGATAAAAGGGTTTGCAAAAGTGAGGAAAAGATGATAGTAAGCGGTAATAATGAGTTACGGGAAGTTTTAGGAATCTCTGCTGATGAAGAAAGAGATATTATAAACTTTCTGCAAGGTGCAGTGTATTGTTGGTGTAAAAATAGAAAAAATGAATGGTTCTCTCTACGTGATTTAATGGGAGGTGATAATTATTACTGGAACGATACACCTATGATTAAATTATGGGAAAAGCATAGTAATTTAAAAAAAGCTGATCCTGTTGATGAAGCCGGAAAAGATGGTGGATGGTTATTAAAAAAAGTAGTGCATAAGGATAAAAGAAAATTTGAAACAAAAGAAGAAGATATGATTAGAAAGTATCGATGGATACCATAAAAAAGCCTCAATACCAATTCGACCTGATGTTAACTTATGGCTTGTTTAGAGAAGATAAGCCTAATCTGCCGATTATCTATTTATCCGAGTGGTTGTTATGGTAGAAAGATTTTATTTTTTTTATCTGTGTCAATTTGGATTGGAAAGTAGCATTTTTTATGATATAATAGGGAAAGAGCAAAAGGGTGCTAGGGTGCCCTTTAGCGCAGAGGCTAGGAGGAATATCTATGAAGTTTAAAGGAAGTCTTGAAGATCTTAAACACATTTTAGAAATTAATGCAGTAAAAGGAAATTGGACAAAAACTGGAGCAGCTGATCAATTCCGTTCAAATAATGGTGGGATAATTAATCTATTTTTAAATGGGACCATCAATTTCCAGGGACAGAGTCCTGATAAAGAAAATATCATTTCATTGATACAGTCTTATATTGATAGCAAAGTAGTGGGATATGGTGCCGTAGCATCTGAACCATCTCCAGTTTATGGCTCATCAACAAAAACAAAAGTATTTGTAGTATATGGACATGATACTCAGTCACGAGAACAGCTTGAATTAATTTTGCATAAACTTGAACTTGAGCCATTTGTTCTTGCAAATAAAAGTGGTAATGGTATGACAATTATTGAGGCTCTAGAAAATGAAATTACAAGCGATGTAGCAGGGAAATGTAAATTTGGAATTGTATTATTAACTCCAGATGACATGGGATATGCAAAAAAGGATGGCGAAACTAAAGCAGAACCTAGGGCAAGACAAAATGTTGTTCTCGAAATGGGTATGTTAATATCATCATTAAAAAGATCAAATGTAGCAATACTAAAGAAAGGGCATCTTGAAGTTCCATCTGATGCAAATGGTATAATTTACTTACCCTTTAATGATCATGTAAAAGAGGTTGTTCCGAGATTGGTTGAAAGATTACAAACTGCCGGGATTAATATCTCTGCAAAAGCTGTAGCAAATGCTTCTTCCTAAAAAGAAACCTAACATTTGCCAACCTGATAACAGGGAAAAGCCGAGTTATCAGGTTGAGTGAAGGTTCGATGGCTTAGTATATAGTCTATTTTGTTAGGATGTAGTAAGGGTATTTCTGTGGACTTAAAAACATCAGTGAAATTAGCATTATTAAATGTGATGAAAGAAAGTATTACAGATGTAGAAGTATTTAAAAGGACTTTTGAACTTGAATTTCTAAAAAAAGATGAATATTTTAACTTAATCAAAGGTTATTGAGACCCTGTCAGGAAAATTGTGTAAATGGATATGTACGTATTAGCAGATTGGAACCCGT
>CAUVHB010000118.1:0-5258 GCA_963551335.1 uncultured Treponema sp. | reverse complement strand
ACTCCTACACCATGGTCGCTGTCTTTATTGAAGCCCTTTCCGTAGGGGCTGAAATCGTATTCGGAAAGTCGTTAGTAGTATCCCGTATGCTGCGAGAGCTAAAAGAAGGAAAAATTACGATGCTCCTCGGTGTGCCGCTCCTCTTTAACAAGCTGCTAGCGGGTATCTTAAAAGGGGTACGCAGCAAAGGCGTTTTGGTATACGGCATCATACGTTTTCTGATGGGTGTTTCGTACATTGTTAAAAAGAGTACCGGTACAAACATCGGTAAAGTACTCTTTAAGAGCGTGTTGGAAAAGGCAAATCTCACGACGCTTCGTATTGCTATTTCGGGCGGAGGGCCGCTTTCAAAAGAAGTCTTTAAAGCATACAATGAATTTGGCATTGATTTTGTCCAAGGTTATGGTCTTACCGAAACATCGCCGATTATTGCACTGAACCCGAAAGAACACTTTAAAATTGAAAGCGTCGGGCGTTATTTCCATCCCTATATGGAAATGAAAATTCTTAATCCCGACAACAGCGGGCGTGGAGAAATCTGTGTCAAAGGTCCGATGATTATGCAGGGGTATTACAATATGCCGGAAGAAACGGCAGAAGTACTATCGGCAGACGGATGGTTCCGCACCGGCGATATCGGCTGGATTGACGATGAAAAATATCTATACCTCTGCGGACGCGCAAAGAATCTCATTGTTACCTCCGGCGGCAAAAACGTATATCCTGAAGAAATCGAAAATGCATTCCAAATGTATTACAACGATATCGAACAGATAACCGTAAGGGGATACCATCCTGCACACGATTTGATGAGCGAAGAAATTGAAGCACTGGTATACCCCACTGATGAACTGTATAAAACGCTGAACCTTAACCGAGGCACTCCTGCCGGAGACAGCGCAGTTTACAAAAAAATAGAAACGATTGTCGAAATCGTGAACAAAGACCTTCTGCCTTATCAACGGATAACGAAAACCACGATTTTGGATAAACCGCTCGAAATGACCACAACTAAGAAAGTTAAACGGTATACTAAAACCGAATAACGTAAACTGCGTCTGTTCGTCCGCTAGAAAAAAAACCTCAGCCGAGCAAGGATACACGCGCCGACCACTGGCTCAAACCGACGGCGGATAATCCTTACCTGCGGCAAAGCATCAGCGATATAGGCGGCGGTCAGTTTTGCAAAAGCATCTTGATGTTCCAAAATACCGCCGGAGAATACCAGCTCGGCTGCCGTTCCGTTAAACAGAGCGCCGTATACGCTGCGGGCAAGGAGTGACAGGTCTTGAGCAGCGGTTGTCAGAATCCGTGCAGCAACCGCATCCGATTGCTGCGCCGCCTGAAATACGCAGGGAGAAAAAGAGGCAACCCGCGCTTTATCAAAGGTAGTATACAAAAAGGGAAAGAGCTCCCGTACTGTGTTAACACCATAGTGTTCAAACAGCATCGGCGCCAATACGGTGCTCGCTCCGCGCCGTTCCAAAGCGGCGGCAGCAGCTTTAATGCCGTCCAATCCTATCTTAAAGCCGGAACCTTCGTCCCCAATCAAATGCCCGAGTCCGCCGGCACGGGCGGTTCTTCCGTTTTTGTCCAATCCGACAGCAATGGATCCGGTTCCGCTCACCACGATAATGCCTTCCGCCGTTCCGGTTCCGCCTGCAAGCGCTGCCAGCGCATCGTTGCAGAGGTAGAGAGGGCATCGGATGCTTTCTGCGGTAAAAAAACGGCGGAAATCTTCGATTTCTTGTTCCGTGCTCATACCGGCGGAAGCAAAGCAGCCGGCAGCGCAGTTCCGTACGTCAATACCACTTTCAGTTTTCAATTTTTGCATCAAGGCGCGAAGATTATCGCAGGCTGCGTCGAACCCTACCGCATACCGATTAGTAGAACCGCCCTTTGCCTGCGCAATCAGCCGATTGGCTTCATCGCAGATACCGAGTCGGGACTGCGTACCTCCTCCGTCAATGCCAAAAAATAATTGCTTCATCATTTACCGCCGTTTATACGCATTGAGCGCATTGTTGATATTGCCGTTCCCCTGCTTAAACAGCGCTTCTGCTTCCTCTTTCGACACCGCAAGCGAGGCCATAATCACCGCCGTCCGTATCTTCCGTCCGGAATCTTCAAATATCTGCGCAGCGCGCACTTCCCCGCATCCGGTAATCTCGTTAATCAGCCGTTTCGAGCGTTCCACCAGCTTTGCGTTTACCGGCATTAAATCGATCATAAAGTTATTATAAACCTTTCCCAGCCGGATCATCGCCGTGGTGGTAATCATATTGAGCGCAAGCTTTTGCGCCGTGCCTGACTTCATCCGCGTGGAGCCGGTAACAATTTCAGGTCCGACCGGCAGATAAATAGGATAATCGGCAAGCTCAAAGGTGTGCGAATCCTTATTGCAGCTTATTGCGCCGGTCGGACTGCCGAGCGAACGAGCATACCGGAGCGCCCCCAGCACATAAGGCGCGGAACCCGAAGCGGTAATACCGACCAGCATATCGGCAGCCGAAAAACCTGCGCCGCGCAGCTGATCAATACCGTGTTTTTCATCATCCTCGGCGCCTTCGATGGAACGGCGGAGCGCGGCATCACCTCCCGCAATAAACCCCTGCACCATATCGGGGGATACGCCGTAGGTAGGCGGACATTCAGAGGCGTCAAGCACCCCCAACCGACCGGAGGTTCCCGCACCAAGGTAAAATAGCCGCCCGCCCTTTTGAAACACCTCAACCGCGCGATCAACCAGCCGCGTCAACTGAGGAATCGCCTGCGAAACCGCCTCAGGAACTTTTTTATCTTCATTATTGATAATCGTTAAAATTTCTGCCGTGCTTTTCGTATCGATTTGATATGAAGCAGGATTACGCTGCTCCGTTACGGGAATTTCTTTCATTCTAATCTTCTCCTCTTTCCATGAACTATTGAAACATTCCGATAAATTCTTCCGGTACTAAAACCGGTATGTCTGCATTTTTGTAGCTTTCAATATTTCTGGTTATGATATATTCACACTGATGTTCTATAGCTGAATAATATTGCAGTGCATCTCCAAAGTCAGAAAATTTTGATTTTAATGCTTCCATACATTCTTATGATCGATTGTTATTACCGTTATGTACCTAACTATCATTGATATAAATTTCCGCGCTTGACTATTTCCTCCGACCTTTCTCAATATATAATAGATATGGTAACACAATTCGATGAAATAGCTCCTATGATAATATTATTTTCTGCCATTGCCAATATGAATTTATCCGAAGAAAAAAAATAGGTAGCGAGCTAATGCAACATCAAGCTAATGCAACATCAAGAATAATATCGGCATCGATAAAAATTTTTTTTATCATATATATTTGTTCTGTAATACTGCGCTGAGCATATCGTTATATGATTTTCCATTGTCATGAAACATTCCGCACATACTAAGGGAATAGAGGCAGCTGAAAATATACAGCACGGTTAGTCGCCGTATATTTTCAACAAAGTTTGCGCTGCTCAATTTGTTACTTTATCGCGCCTGCGGTCATTCCCTTGATAAAATACTTACTCATAAATAGATAGAGAATCATCATCGGGAGGATGGCTACTGTTAATCCGGTAAAGAGGAGTGTCCAGTTGGTACTGTGCTGACCGAAAAAGGTACTAAGACCGACCGGCAGGGTTTTGAGGCTTCTATTGTGTAAAAAGACAAGCGGAAAAAAGAAGTCGTTCCAAATAGGAACTGCATTGTAGATAGTTACCAATGCAATCCCGGGTGCAATCACCGGCATCATAATTTTGCTGTAAATGCTAAAATCATTGCATCCGTCAATCCGCGCGGCATATTCGAGGTCTACCGGAATAGCTTTAAAGAAACCGGAAAGGATAAATATCGTTGACGGAATACCCATTGCAGTAAAAATTAAGATAACCGACAAAAAGTTATCCATAAGACCAAGTTTTCTGATAATCATAAAAAGCGGGATAATAGCGGCTTTGAGCGGCAACATGATACCGCTTAAAAAAATCATATACAGCAGGGTATTTCCTTTGAACACATACCGGCTGATAGCATAGGATGCCATCGAGCCGAACAGCAACACTAATGCCATAGAAGATACCGTTACAATAATGCTATTGATAAAGAAAGTGCTGAATCCCATATCAATCCAAACCCGTTTATACGAAGAAAAATCGGGGTTTGCCGGTAAGGAGAACGGGTGTTGGAGAATTTCCCTCGTGGGTTTTAACGATGATATGATCATATTAAAAAGCGGATACGCAATCAAAATAACATAGACAATCATCAGCGTTAAAATAACACCGATAGTGAGACTCTTTATCGGAGAGGCAGTTTTAATGCGCAAATCCATGTTCATACCTGTGTCTCCTTTGCCTTTCCGATTGCGACGGATACGAGCGAAATACAGAAAGTCATAATATAGATGATAACGGCGATAGTACTGCCGATACCGATTTCGGGGTTACCCGTATCGACCGAACCGAAAGCTGTGCGGTAAAAAAGCGTACCGATGGTGTCGGTACTGTAGTTCGGTCCGCCGCCGAGGTCGGTCATGGTGTATATCTGTTCAAAAACATTTAAACTGCCGATGATGGTTAATACCGTGATAACCGTTATGGACGGAATGATAAGCGGGAATATGATTTTCCAAAACAAGCCTATCTCGCTTACGCCGTCTATGTATGCGGCTTCGATACAGCTTTGATCGATTGAATCGATGGCTGCAAGGAATACAAGTGATGGGAAGCCTACCCAGCGCCAAATATTGGTCGCGATGATGGCAAAGGTTGCTGTGCTTTCGTCGCCGAGCCATGCCCGCCGGAGGGAAGAAAGGTCGAGGAGGTTCAAAAAGCTATTGACCAATCCATCGCTCTTTAAATACATCCCCCACAAGAAACCGACTGCGACAATAGAAAAAAGCACCGGTATAAAGAATACTCGTTTAAAAAAGCCATGCCCTGCAATCTTTCTACTTAATGCATATCCGAACAACAGTCCGAGGCTGTTTTGAATGAGCATTGTACAGCAGAACCAGATACCATTGTGCTTTAATGCATTCCAAAATCGTTCATTATACGGAAAGGTAAAAAACAACTTTTTAAAATTATCAAATCCGATAAACGCGCCGCGGAGCAGTTGATTCCAGTCAAAGAAACTGTTGAACAAGCTCATAAAAAGCGGCAACAAAATAAAAATGCTGACAATCAGCAGCGCCGGCGTTACGAAAAACGCAATCCATAAAAATTTACTT
>CAUVHB010000117.1:0-5306 GCA_963551335.1 uncultured Treponema sp. | reverse complement strand
GCAATACGGCAAAAAGCCGCGGCGGTCTTTTTTTTCTTTGGTATCCTGATCGCGGCGCAAGCGGCGGAACAAACTACCATCGACTCATACACCTACGGCGAACTCGTTGAGACAATTGCACGGACGGACGCGCCGCTTATCACCGGAAAATATATCATTTTTACGGCAGCAGGATCCGCGCGGCATGTCGGTATCGCTTTTGAACACGAAAACTTTCAATCGATTCATGCTTTCCAGCGCTTGTACCGCAGCGACGACAGCGAAACCAAAAAATCAATCCTCTTCTATATTATGCAGATACCTGAGGAAATGAGAGAGCTGCGCTATCGGCTGGTGATTAACGGACTGTGGTCTACCGACCCGCTCAATCCCGATGAAATCTTCGACTATTCCGCCGGGATGTCTCTTTCGGTATTAAAAATTCCATATCAAAAAGAATATAAAACTGCGGTTGAAAACAACGGGAGCACTCGTTTTGTCTACCAAGGGGAATCGGGCAAACGGATATATCTTGCAGGCACGTTCAATAACTGGGATCCCTTTATGTATACCTTGGAGGAAGTAATGCCGGGCAGGTACGAATTATATCTCCCGCTGCCGCACGGCGTGTGGTATTACGCATACTTTAAAGACGGAAAGCAAATTCCCGATACGACAAACCGCGAACACATCTATATGAATGATGGAAGAACAGCTTCGGTTATTTCCGTTAAATAACAGCGTACTACCCATCTGCCTATGAAGACATTCCTAAAGCAATCCACAGAAGCGCGGCGAGAGCTGATTCTTACCGCTCATCCGATTAAGACATTGCTGATTCTTTCTCTTCCATCATTGCTGATGAATACTGTGCAGGCGATGATGCCGTTTACCGATGGGCTTTTTATCAATAATCTGACCGATTATGCAGTATCAGGAGCCGTAACTTTTTCCCAACCGATTATTTCGATGGTGTTGGGGCTTTCGCAGGGCTTAAGTGTCGCTGCAATGGCGATTATCGGGCAGCTGAACGGTAAAGGCGCAATCGAAGAGGGCAAAAGAGTTGCGGCGCAGATATTTTTATTCGCAGTTTTGCTCGGTATTCTCAGCGCGCCGTTACTCCTGATCATCAGTGTGGCGGTTTCAAACGGATTACAGAGCGACATTGCGCCGTATGTCCGCCAATACATCGCGTGGTACAGCATCGTACTCCCATTCAGCTTTTTGGAGTCCGTATACAACGGCATTAAAAACGCCAACGGAAAACCGGAAGCGGCCTTTACCCGCATGACCATCCTCTTTATCATGAAGGTGGTCGGGAATTTTATCTTTCTCTATCTGTTGCGGTTGAAAATTCTCGGTTGCGTCCTCGCCTCGCTTTTGGCAAACACAACAATCACGGTTTGGATGGTACACGAGTTGTTCATCCACAAAAGCGCTGATAAGCTCGATGTTAAACACTTCAAGTTCGATGCAAAGATTATCAAAGAGGTACTTAAAGTCGGTTTTCCTGCAATGTTCAACTATTCCTTTTTGTACTTAGGTTTTTTCCTTATCAATAAAGAAATTGAAAAATACGGCGCCATCGTCGTCGCTGCGCAGGGTATCGCGAGCAATATCAACGCGCTCTGCTTCAACCTTCCAGCGGCTTTCAGCGCGGCAATTACCACGATGGTGAGTATGCACATCGGCGCCGGCTTTCCCCAAAAGGCAAAACGGGATTGTCTACTCGGCTGCATTACCAGTATCATTATTGCGATTATACTGATCGCAGTGATGATTCCATTGGTACCCCATCTGACTGTTCTATTCAGGCAGGAGCCGGAAATTATCGATATTGCAAACAACGCCCTCAATATTTACACGTATTCAATTATCGGTTTCGGTATTTGTATGACGATTCAAGGCGCGTTTATTGGACTGGGCAAAACGAAGATGCCGCTCTTTCTCGGTGTGCTTAGGATATGGCTGCTCCGCTACATCTTTGTATTGGCAACGGGACACGTCCTGCACTACTATGCTGTTTTCTGGGGAAACCTCTTTTCAAATATTATGACCGCGCTCATTGCAACGGTTCTCATTCTGCGAACAAAATGGGTGTCGGCTATATCCATCACCACCAAAGAAAAGGAGTAACCGCTATGCACAGTCCTCTGGCACACATACCGCAAGTAGAAAAACTGCTCTCGCACCACGAGCTTTCCAGCTGTATCGATAAGCTCGGTAGACCGATTGTATCCGCCATCGTATCGGACTATATCAAACAGGTACGCGCTGAGGCTTTGCAAGGCGCCGCCGTGCCGGCTTTTGATGCGTGCATAGCGGACATCCGCCAGCGGTGTACGCAGCAAATACGGAAGCGGATTTCGAAGGTTATTAACGCGACGGGGATTATCCTGCACACGAACCTCGGACGGAGCCCACTTCCGCACGGTATTTGGGATGCGGCAAAAGAGGCTGCCCAATCATATTCAGCTATCGAGATGGATTTAGAAGACGGCAAACGGGGACAGCGGTTCCCATTTGCCGTCGAAGCGATGAGTACGCTTGTCCGTGCGGAAGCGGCGCTCATGCTGAACAACAACGCCGCCGCCGTATTTTTGCTATTAAAAGCGCTCGCAAGTGGAAAAGAAGTTATCGTTGCGCGCGGTCAGCAGGTGCAAATCGGCGGCGGCTTTCGCATTCCCGATATCCTGCAGGAGGCTGGCTGTACGCTCGTAGAGGTAGGCACGACCAACATCACCACTCTTGAAGACATTACCGCTGCCGTTACCGAACAGACGGCGATGGTGCTGTGGGTGCATACCTCAAACTATAAGATCCGCGGCTTTACGACGCAGCCTTCCTTGAGCGTCATTCGCAAGGCATTACCACCTGAGGTAATCCTCGCGGTGGATCAAGGTTCAGGCACTATTTCGCTGAGCCTACAAGATGAGCCGACTGTACCGGCCTTATTAAAGGAAGGCGCCGACCTCGTGTGTTTTTCGGGGGATAAGGTATTCGGCGGTCCGCAGTGCGGATGGATTACCGGCAAAAAAGATTTAATCGCACGTATCGCCCGCCATCCGCTCATGCGCACTTATCGGGTCGGTCGCGCCGTCGCCGCTTTAATGGAAGAAACTCTGGTACACTACCTAAATAACGGGAAGAGCGCGGCTGCCGAAGCCCTGCAGCTCGACCATACGGTGATAAAAAAACGCAGCGAGAAGATTGTGAGGAAACTGCCGGCTGATACCGCGCGTGTTATTCCTTATCCTTTCTCGCTCGGCGGCGGCAGCACTCCCGATGAAGCGTTCCCTTCATGGGCAATTGTGCTGCATACGCAAAAACCCGAAGTGGTAAAGACGGCGCTGCGGTTTTGCAGTATTCCGATTATCGCCTTTATTTCGGAGGACAGGCTGCTGTTACACCTTGCCGCCGTAAATCCTGCCGACGATGCATATATCGCTCAAACATTACAGGAAATTTCTAAAAACTCGATCGGCTTTTAGAGCTTCAAAAAAATGGCAGAGGTGCGTTGACTATGGCATATATTTTAGGAACCGCTGGACACGTTGATCACGGCAAAACCGCATTGGTAAAATGTTTAACCGGAGTAGAAACCAGCCACATCCCCGAAGAAAAAAAGCGGGGAATGACCATTGAACTAGGGTTTGCCGCTTTGGAAGATCCCGTACACGGGACGGTCGCCATCGTCGATGTTCCCGGACACGAACGGTTTATCCGTAACATGGTAGCCGGTACGTGGGGACTTGACGCTGCGATGCTGATTGTCGCGGCCGACGATGGGTGGATGCAGATGTCGTCAGATCACCTGCGGGTGCTTAAAGCAATGCACATCACCTCCATCCTACTGGTAATAACCAAATCCGACCTTGCCGAGCCTGATATGATTGAGCTGATACGGGAAGATGCAAACCGCCATTGCCGCGAAATTCTCGGGCGGGAATTACCCTCCGTGGCTGTTTCCGCCCATACCGGCGCTGGCATCGATCAGCTCAAGCGCAAGATTACGGAATTATTGAGCGCCGTCCGCCCCGCACCGTTGGATAAGCCGTTCCTGTATATCGACCGCGCCTTTACGCTGAAAGGTATCGGCATCACGGTAACCGGTACGCTCCGCGGTAAAAGCGTTGCCGTCGGCGATCAGCTGGCAATCTATCCCGGCGGAACCGAATGCAAGATTAAAAACATTCAAAATCACCATGCCGACGTATCGTTCTCAGAATCAGGAATGCGGACGGCGCTCAATTTAAAAGTATCAGAAAAGGAAAAGGTAGCGCGCGGTATGCTCCTTGCCGGACTGGGAGAAAGCCCCGTGCTGCAAGGTTCCGAGCTGCTTATCCGCGTCGATGAATATTTTAACAAGCAAGAAAACGGCGCCGGTATTAAAAATCATATTGAGTTGGAACTTGCAACCGGCAGTACCAATGCCATCGGCGCGATTCACTTTAATAAAGCTGATGCCACACTTGCACGGGTGTCCCTGCAGGAACCGATTGCCGGACGCTGGAACCAGCCAGCTGTCCTTATCAGACATGGGGGAAGTTCCATCCTCGCCTCATGCAGAATACTGGCGGCCTTTGACTCCTACCGCGCTGCTGCCTTTAAGCAGTTTTTTTCGGTGTATGCTGGACGGGAATTACCCTCGTGGAAAAGCTGCGGCTTTTTTATCAACGGTTTTATAGAAAAAGATCGTGCGGAGCCTAAGGAGCTTGCTTCTGACATCAAAGACGTGAGCGTTTGCGGTAAATGGCGTATCTCTACTCAAAAACTCGCGGAATGGGAAACAAAAATAGTAGAGACCGCAAAAAAAAGTCAAGCAGGTTTTACGGCTGAGGAAATTGATACGACGGTGCCGATAAAGGTGCGGCAGGATATCCTCAAAAAACTCTGCGCCGAGAACAAACTCTCCAATGAAGGCAGTGTGTATAAACTCGCCGGTGGCGGCGAGACGCTGTCAAAAACAGCGCAGCAACTGTTGCAGTTAGCGCTTAAAGCAGGGTTTGATGGTATCGAAATAGATAAAATCCAACTGCCGCAGGTACGGAAAGATGCCCGCGATTTAGTAAAGCTCGGCAAACTCGTCGTTTTGGAAGATTTTTTGCATTATCACCGCGAGATATACGATAAAGCGGCTGCCGCCATCTTAAAAGGGAAAAAAGCCGGCGACATCATCACCATTGCAGATGCCCGCACTGCGACAAACCTTTCGCGTAAATATGTTATCCCGCTACTCAATATTTTGGAAAAAACCGGCAAAGTCAAACGCAAGGAAAATGACCGCATTGTCTTGTAAAGAAAACACATCAGCCGCTTTTCATATC
>CAUVHB010000116.1:0-5325 GCA_963551335.1 uncultured Treponema sp. | reverse complement strand
CAGATAACACTGGAACAACGGGGCATTAAGCGTTCATTATCGGCGATAAAACGAGCAAAGGTACGAGAAAATCTGCTGCATGAAGACAGAAAAAGCCCTAATGGTCGTACAAAAGCCGACAAAAAGGTGATGAGAGTGCAGAATACCATCAAGAAGACTTTAGCACACAAGAAATCTTGAGAAAATTGCTGACAGATATAACGCTGACTCCCATGCAAGGATGGAAAGCGGTATGTGTTACCTCTTTTGCACTGCTACAATGAGGAAATAATTCCTCTCGCGATGGGCGCGAACACGAAAAAGGTGCTATGCATAAAAACGATAACAGAAAAAATTAATTGTTTGAAGATTAAAATTGAAATTCGAGATATACCATTCAGTGAAAGCGCCGTGTCATAACTAACACAGTCTTTTAAAAAGGGAAAATCACATCTATAAATGTAACGTAGTTTTCACGATCGAGTTGCTGGATTCCGCATATTTTTATGTATCATGCGGAATCCCTGACATATATACCGGCTGTTAATAGAATAACTTTTAAAACAAACTGGCGTGAGAAATCAGTTGTTTTCGATTTCTACAACTGTAGCATCAGGTGCATTTTTGCGTATGGATTCTATTCCGTTTAAACAACCGGCTTTTGATTCATAAGCTTCACCTACGGCAATTACTTCGCCGTTTCCCGCTTTTAATCTAAAACGGAATTTGTTTGTTTTGTCTTTGTAAACTTCAAATTTTCCTGCCATAATAAACTCCTTATAGTTATTAGAATATGAATATAACTGATATTTATTGATTTGTAAAGCCCGGCATTGCACAGCGGCCTTTGCGCGCCTCTTATCATATACCGTCTTTTTTGCTATAGTTTCCGCTATGCCTCAAGATTTTGTTCATTTACACGTGCACTCCGACTATTCGCTGTTGGACGGCGCTTCTTCCATAAAAGAACTGATAGCAACCGCGAAAAACCTCGGACAAACCGCCCTTGCGTTGACCGATCACGGTAATATGTTTGCCGCTTTGCGCTTTTTCCGTGAATGTAAAGCGCAGGGGATAAAGCCGGTTATCGGCTGCGAAGTTTATGTTGCGAACGGAAGCAGGTTTTCAAAGCCGGAGAATACCAATACCGGCGTCCGCAAATATTTTCACCTTATTCTGCTTGCCGAAACCGAAACCGGCTACCGGAATTTGATGGTGTTGTGTTCTAAAGGCTACACCGAAGGGATGTATTACAAGCCCCGTATTGATGAAGAGCTACTCGCGCAATATTCTGAGGGGCTTATCTGCCTTTCCGCCTGTCTTGCGGGGGAGTTACCGTCGCTGCTCTTGCAGGGCAAAAAGGCTGAGGCTGAATCGCACGTTCGGCGTTACCGCAGCATATTCGGCGTCAACAATTACTTTATCGAGCTGCAAAAGCACGGCTTAGCTGATGAGGATACGGTTGCGCCGATGCTGATTGAGATGGCGCGCACGATAGGCGTACCGATGGTGGTAACGAACGACGCCCACTATGCGGAGCAAAAGGACGCGGTTGCGCAGGATATTCTCCTCTGCATCGGCACAAAAAAGAACCGATCCGATACCAACCGCATGAAGTTTGAAACCGATCAATTCTATCTTAAATCGGCGGAGGAGATGGAAAAACTATTCCCCGGTTATCCCGAAATGCTGTCTAACACCTGCCGTATTGCCGAACGCTGTAACTTTGAAATTCCGCAGCCGGGACCGCTCCTGCCTGTCTATCAAATACCGAAAGATTTTGCGACAAAAGAAGAGTACATCACCCACCTCGTGCACGAGGGCTTAAAAAAACGCTACAATCCTGTTACCGAAGAGATGACCAAGCGCGCCGAGTATGAACTCGGGATTATCATGAAGATGGACTTTGTCGGGTATTTCCTTATCGTATGGGACTTTATCAACTGGGCGAAAGAGCATGGCATTCCGGTGGGGCCGGGGCGCGGTTCCGGGGCAGGTTCCATTGTCGCCTACGCGATGCGGATTACCGACATCGATCCGCTCAAATACAAGCTACTGTTTGAGCGTTTCCTTAATCCAGAACGTATTTCCATGCCGGACTTTGACGTTGACTTTTGCTTTGAACGGCGACAGGAGGTTATCGAATATGTGCGCGGAAAGTATGGTGATGAAAGCGTCGGACAGATTATCACCTTCGGAACCTTAAAACCGAAAGCTGCGATCAAGGATGTCGGACGGGTGTTGGAAATTCCGCTCGGTGAGGTTAATGCCATTACAAAACTAATGCCCTCCGATCCCAAGCTCACGTTTGAAAAAGCCTTTGCAGACGTTCCCGAACTTGCCGAAATGCGTTCCGACCCGCGCTACACGGAGCTTTTTTCCATTGCAGAAAAACTGGAAGACCTTAACCGAAACACGAGCCTCCACGCGGCGGGTATTGTTATTGGTAAAACGCAGCTGACCGATTATGTGCCGCTGTACAAAGATTCCAAGACCGGCAAGACCGCCTCGCAGTTTACGATGGATTTAATAGAAGATTGCGGATTGGTCAAAATGGACTTTCTCGGGCTTAAGACGCTGACGCTGATTAAACACACGGAAGACCTGATCAAAAAGCGGGGAGGGGAGTACGCGAACTTCTCCATTGCGGAGATTGACGAGCAGGATGCGGCGACGTTTAAGCTGCTCGGCGAAGGAAAGTCCGCCGCAGTCTTTCAGTTTGAAAGTCAGGGAATGCAGAATATTTTGAAGCGCGCAAAGCCCGATAAAATAGAAGACCTTATCGCTTTGAATGCCCTGTACCGTCCCGGGCCAATGGCGTACATCGATCAGTTTATCGAATCGAAATTTGATGCGTCGAAAATTCAATACCCTGATCCCTGCCTTGAAGATATATTGTCGGAAACCTACGGCGTTATCGTCTATCAGGAACAGGTTATGCAGGTTGCGCAGCGTATCGGGGGGTACAGCCTCGGTCAAGCGGACTTGCTGCGTCGCGCGATGGGAAAAAAGAAAAAAGAGGTTATGGAAAAGGAGAAAACGCGGTTTATCGAAGGGGCGGTAAAAAATGGCTTTAAGGAAAAAGACGCCGACCGTATTTTTGAAATTTTGATTCCTTTTGCCGGTTATGGGTTTAACAAGAGCCACGCCGCTGCCTATTCGGTGCTGGCGTACCAAACTGCGTATCTTAAGGCGAATTTTCCAGCGGAATTTATGGCGGCCAACCTCACCAACGAAATCACCTCGACAGATAAGCTGCCGGAGTATATTAGCGAAGCGAACAAGATGGGGCTTGCGCTCCACGCGCCTGACATCAATACCTCGGAAGAATATTTTTCGGTTTATGAAGGCGATATTGTATTCGGTCTCCTCGGTATTAAGGGGGTGGGGGAGCAGGCTGCCCGCGATATTGTCGCTGAACGTACCGCACGGGGCCCCTACAAGTCGTTTATCGATTTTCTTGATCGGCTTGATTTACACACCGTGAATAAAAAGAACTTGGAAGTGCTTATCAAAACGGGGTGTTTTGATAAGCTCGGGCAAAACCGTTCCGAGCTATTGGATAATCTTGAAGCGGCAATGGCGTTCAGTGCGCAGAAAAAAGCGGGAACAGCGGTCGGTCAAACCAGCCTGTTTGAGGACACCGGCATTAAGGAGTTTTCGGATTTTACCTTTAAGCAGGTCAACGATTTGCCGCAAAAGGAAAAGCTTCGTATCGAAAAAGAGCTGATGGGCTTTTATATTTCTGGTCACCCCCTCGATGAATACAAAAAGGCGATTGACCGGAGCGCTACCTTGGAGCTGATTAATTTTCGGCGTGCGCAGAAAGAAAAACTGTATACCATCGTCGGGATGATTACCGGCATCCGACCCTATCAAACGAAAAACGGTAAGTGGATGGGCTTTGGCACTTTTGAAGACCGTACTGGTACCATCGACCTCACCTTTTTTTCCAAGGTGTGGGAAGAAAACCGCACCAATGCACTGCCGGAAACGGTCTGCGGTCTTATTGGGAAGGTGGACTGTTCGCGCGATACGCCGTCTTTTCTCGTTGAATCGATGGTGAGTATTGACGAGTTGAAGGAGCGTTCCATTAAAGAAGTGCATGTGGAGCTTGATCCGCTCATCGAAACTGATTTACAGTTTCAACCGCTCAAGGATTTTCTGTTCGGCTCGAATGGCTCCTGCGATATTTTTATCCATATTACCGATAATGATACCGTCTATCAGGTGAAAGGCTCCTCCCAGCTGAAAGTCTCCGCTTCCGATGAGTTTATTGAGCAGCTGGGAAAGCAGCCAGGGGTGCTGCAGGTCTGGAAAGAGTAGCTTTTGCAAATATGCGGCACATCTACTTTTAGCAACGAGTTTCGGCATCGCTTAAAAAAACTCCTTTTGAAACAGCGCTTTCTATTAGCCTTTTTTCTGCGCGAAGTTTTTCGAAAATTTCACGCATTTTTTTAAAGTAGTAGGGCAAGTGCATCAGGAGAATAGACAAAATTCCGCAGGCTAAAGGGACTGTGGGAATATTAAAGAAACTAACTGATACGTTTGCCCTGCATATGAAAGGTACAGTTTATTAAAAAATGGAATATACTTTTGTCGTATGTTGTATCTACAAGGAAGCAGGAATTCCGCTTTGCGATGCAAACAATGCTGCAAAAAAATTTGCGCTTTTAGGTTCTCAAGCATTGACATGAGCGAATTTGGAAGATCAAAACGCCGGTAAATAATTAACCATAAAGCCGGAAACGGACGATTATGCAACTGAAATGCAATCGAAATTCAGTTGGAACCGCTCTTTGCCAAACTTTATCTATTTGAATGGAAAGAGCGGTTTATTTTTCTCCCAAAAGTTGTTTTAATTCCTGTATCTCTGCGACCAGTTTTGCACGCGGAATATTCTGATACTGCTTGGGCAACATCTCTTTACTGGTACACTCAAGTACGGCGACTAAATTCTGCAATTCGATATCATAGGGATACGAAGGCGGAATAAAATCATCGATTGTCTGTTCAATATCTTCCGTTATCAACATCATGCGATTATCAGCGCTTGCATTCATTTTTGACCGAACTAAAATAGCCTCAATGTCTGCGCCGGATATGGGAAATTTCAGTTTTTTATTGATAATATTAGAAAAAGAAATATCTTTTGTTTTAATTTTCAGTTTCCGCTGCAGGGTTTCAAAAATTTCAACCTTTTCCGCCAGTGTTTCAGGGTAAAAAAGAGCCAAGTGTTCCTCTGCCCGCCCTTGCCGTTTTAAGTCTATCGGCAATAAGTCGGGGCGGCTGGTAATCAAAAACCAGATGATTTTTCCGCGGTAATCGGTGTTGCCCATAAAGTTT
>CAUVHB010000115.1:0-5404 GCA_963551335.1 uncultured Treponema sp. | reverse complement strand
CCCGCCTCCGACGAAAAAAGAAATCGGATATGCATTCGGTATTATGATGGGAACATCGCTTAAAGACTTTAAGCTGGACGTCGATTACAATGAATTGGTAAAAGGTTTAAAGGATGTCGAAAAGAACAAAGAAGTAGATATTGCTGCTGCACAGAAAGTATTACAGCGGGCAAGCGAAGCCGCTTATAAGAAAGAGGCTGCAGAAAATTTGGCGAAAGAAACCGAATTTTTGGAAAAGAATGCAAAAAAAGACGGTGTAAAGACAACCGAAAGCGGCTTACAATACGAGGTTCTTACCGAAGGAACCGGCGCCATTCCAGTTATTACGGATACGGTAAAGGTGCATTATAAGGGAACCTTGCTTGATGGCACGGTATTTGACAGTTCCTATGAACGCGGAAATCCCGTTGAGTTTCCGTTAAATGCGGTTATTCCCGGTTGGACGGAAGGTTTGCAGCTGATGAAAGTCGGTTCAAAATACAAGCTTTATATTCCTTCCAAAATTGCTTATGGAGAACGAGGCGTTTCGCAGGTGATTCCTCCGAATTCAACATTGATTTTTGAAGTTGAATTATTGGAAATTCTGCCGCCAGCAAAGACAGAAAAATCGGCAGAATAAGCCTCAATAATAACAGAACAAGCCGCCCGATATCAAAAGAGGTACTTGGTATCGGACGGCTTTTTTTTGAGGGATTGCTGCCGATAATCAAGAACAGCAGGGTTCGGCATAGCAAAAGGACCCTCTAAAATCTAACCGAGTTTTTGAAATATCCAAGAATGCAAGTTGATAAAGCTGGGTTAATGTTGGATGCTTAAGCTATGAACATCGCAAATTTTTTTACTGCAACAAGAATGATTGCGGCTCCTCTTTTTATCATGCTGTACTATCTTCCGCGTTATGTAGGCATATCGGAGCAAACAGTCATACTTATTCTTGTACCGTTGTTTATTTATATGGAGTTTACCGATTTTTTAGACGGATATTACGCCCGCAAGCTTAAACAGGTGAGCGATTTCGGTAAACTGTTCGACCCTTTTGCAGATGTGTTTGCAAACTTGACCGTGCTGCTGGCGTTTATGTTATCCGGTTATGTACCGTTACCTGTTTTTATCATTATTTTATACCGTGAATTGAATATTTTATTTTTACGGATGCTTGCGCGAGGCAACGGTATTACTATCGGTGCAAAAAAAGGCGGCAAGACTAAAACAGTATGCTATATTCTTGCTGAAGGTTTTACGCTGCTTATTGAATTGCTCATTGACTTTTCACTCGTAGATAAATCGATTACCGATACAATGATTATTATCAATAAGGGTATTTACTGGATTGCCGCCTTATTGTCAGTCGGCTCGTTTATCGACTATCTTGTTTCATATAGAAAGAATATCCATGGCAAGTTCAAAAATTGACCTCCTTGTCAATTTTTGAACGCGAGTTTTTGCTGTGCAAAAACGTCGCTACTACGCGGAACCACGGACATCCTCGCCCAAAAACGGACATCCTTGTCCATTTTTGGGCTGCAAGTTTGTTGCACAAACTTGCGTTCAGCGAAGTACACGGATGTACTTCGCTGAACGAGCGAAGCAGTAAATGTTCCATCTATTTGCAAAAGTTCCCTTGATTTTTTCCCAATGCCTGATATATAATTGGTATATTAGGTCTAAGTGATTATTACAATGAAAGCAATGCGTACTTTTATTTTTGGTATTATATGTTTCGCTTCCGTATTCCTCGTTTTATGGTCGTCCGACAGCGGCAAAAATGACGCTTTTGATCATGGTGTTGGAGGCGGCACCTCGCTACCCGCTGAACTACCGGAAGAGCATGATTCTCCGTCTGCCCCTCAGTCGTTGTATTATCGGGCATATTCGGTTAAGCAAGGCGATATGGTCGGAACCATCGCTGCTGAATATGGGGTCAGTCAAGATGCTATCATCAGTCTTAATAAGCTGAAAAATACGCGGGCGCTACAAATCGGGCAGATATTAAAAATCCCGTCGCTCGATGGTATTTCCTACACGGTAAAGACAGGCGACACGCCCGAATCTATTGCAGATAAATACAAAATCTCTTTGGAAAAACTTGCAACGGTAAATACGCTCACCGACAACACGGTAGAAGCAGCCTCCGTTATTTTTTTGCCTGATGCGAAGCTCGATTGGGCTACGTTGCAGGAAATTAACGGAGACCTGTTTAGAAGACCGCTCCATAGCAGTTATTATATCACTTCCCGTTATGGCTGGCGGGATAATCCGTTCTTTAACGGTCAGCGGAGCTTCCATAACGGTATGGATATGGCGGCTCCGAGGGGAACTGCCGTTTATGCAGCATTGAACGGACAGGTTATTGCGACCGGATACAGCACCGTATATGGAAATTATGTAATGATCCGCCACCATTCAGGCTATCAAACGCTCTACGGACATCTTAATACAATTCTCACTTCCAAGGGGAGTTTTGTTTCTGTTTCTTCAAAGATTGGAACGGTCGGCAACACCGGCATGAGTACAGGGCCGCACCTCCACTTTACCGTTTATCGAAACGGAGCGACGCTTAACCCCGCAGGTCTGTTAAATTAGCCTAAGGCTATCACCTCTTGCGCTCGTAAATGATCGCTGCTTCAATCATAATCGAAGATGCCTAATACAAACTCCCACAAGATAGGTTTTTATATTCTTATCGCCGCTACCGTAGCGATTGGATGGATTGCTACTTCGAGCGTTGCGCTCTATATCCGCGGGACACAGTTGCTGACTCTCCAGCCGGAGGAACGTGCGCGGCAAGAGCATAGCTGGGATAAAAATGATGCAGGCGCGAACGGCAGCGCAGCGCAACTAGTGGATACGCCTCTTGCCCGTTATCCGATTAGGAAAGCGCCTTTCGGCACTGTTCATCCCCCTGCGCTCTTGCACCGCTCCGCCAGTACACAGGATATACCGCAGCCGACCGCGATAAGCGCTCGCGCTGCCGTCGTGATTGATGCTGCAAGCGGCGCCCTTTTATTCGAGAAAAATCCCGATCAAAGCATCCCGCCAGCATCCTTAACAAAACTAGTTGCAATCTATACGGCTATGCAAGCGGTTGAGCGGGGCAAAATCGACTTGACCGACACGATTACGCCGCCTGCAGCATCGTGGGCTGTCAATATTCCATCAGGATCGTCTCTGATGTTTTTGGGGAAAAATCAGCGGGTAACCGTAGAAGAACTGATGCGAGGAATGGCGGTTGTTTCCGGTAATGACGCGGCGGTGGCGCTTGCGATTCATACTGCTGGCTCCGTGAAAGCCTTTGTGCAGCAGATGAACGAAGTGGTCTCGGCGCTCGGTTTGCACAATACGCACTTTGAAGATGCAAACGGCTTGAGTGAATATAACCGGACAACCGCCCGTGATTTTGCCCGTTTTTGTGCGGTATATGTGCGGCAATATCCCGACCACCTTGCGCGGTTTCACTCGCTGCGCGAACTCAGCTATCCGCAGCCGCATAATATGCTAAAACCCCAGACAACGATTCACCAGCCGGCAACAAACACGCTATTGGCAAAACTGGACGGCTGCGACGGTATCAAGACGGGCTTCATTTATGAGTCGGGGTTTAATATTGCGCTTACCGCCCGGCGGAACGGCATCAGGTTTATTGCGGTTATTTTAGGCGGCGCCGGTAAAAGCATGGAAGAAGGCAAGGCGCTACGGGAAGAAAATGGTAAAATATTGATGGAATGGGCTTTTGCCCACTTTTCCACACAATATGCACAAAACGTTCCGCTGGATATGCCAGCTATCCCCGTGGTTGGGGCTCAAGAGCCAGCTCGCCAAACAGCATTACTGCCGCGGCTTGACGATCCGAGCGGTAATAACGGGGCGTTTACCGTTCCGCTTTCCGGTACTGAATTAAACGGCTCGGATCGAACGGCTGCCGAAATTCATGCACGGATACTCGCACCTCATGCGCTTGCAGCTCCCATCGCCGCAGGAGAAAAAATCGGAACGGTACAATTTTTTACGGAACGTGAGGGGCAGCAACTGCTGCTTGCTGAATTTCCGCTGATTGCAAACAAAACCCTCAAAAAGGGTAGCGTCCTGCGCTGGAAATATGATAATCTTGCCCTCAAATTGTATCGCTTTTTACACCGGCGCTAAAATTTTGAACCTTTACTTTTAGATTATTGTAGGAATAACCATTTTGAAATACTTTATTGAAACGTATGGATGTCAAATGAACTTTGCCGAGTCTGCGGCATTGAAACAGCTCTTGCAGGAACGCGGCTGGGAGCCTGCCGAAGATATACAGCGCTGCAATTTGCTGATTGTGAATACCTGTTCGGTGCGGATAACCGCCGAAACCCGCGTATTTGGTCGGCTCGGTCTTTTTTCTGCGATGAAAAAAAAGCAGGATTTTACGATTGTCTTGATGGGCTGTATGGCGCAGCGGTTGCATGATGAAATAAGAGAAAAATTTCCGCTGATTGATTATGTTGTCGGGATGTTTGAACGGGATCAATTTACCTCAATCTTTGATGCGGTGGAGCGGAAAAACCTGTGGGAAAATTCGCAAACTCCCCATGCCGAGCTGACGATTTCTTCGCCTCAGTCCAGCAATGAACAGCGCTATCATTTTTCTAAATGCTCATATACCGAAGGCGCTTTTCAAAGTTTTGTGCCGATTATGAACGGGTGCAATAATTTTTGTACGTACTGCATTGTTCCGTATATCCGTGGAAGGGAAGTTTCTCGTCCCGTTGAAAGTATCTTGGATGAGGTTCGTTTTTTAAGCGGAAAAAATGTGCGGGAAATTACACTGTTGGGGCAAAACGTCAATTCCTATCACGGGGTTGACCCGTCAACGGGAGCCGCCGTCAGTTTTCCGTCCTTGCTCCGCGCGGTTTCGGCTGCGTGCGCAGAGCAGGACGCTATAAAATGGATACGCTTTATCTCAAGTCATCCTAAGGATTTATCTGATGAGCTGATTGAGGTAATGGCAGAGGATCCGCGCGTATGCAAGTCGCTGCATTTGCCGGTACAAAACGGCTCCGATGAAATTCTTGCGCGTATGAATCGCTGTTATACGGTTGAGCAATATCTTACTATTGTTGAAAAGCTCCGAAAGCGCATACCGAATCTTGTACTAACAACCGATATTCTCATCGGGTTCCCGGGCGAAACGCAGACTGAGTTTGAAAAAACGCTCGATTTGATGCGGACAGTGCAGTTTGATTCAGCGTTTATGTATCATTACAACCCGCGCGAAGGGACGAAAGCCTACGATTTTCCCGATCGGATTCCCGATGCCGAGCGAATTAACCGGCTGCAACAGGTAATCGATTTGCAGCAGCATATTACCGACCTTAAAATGCAGCAACGAGTAGGTTCAACTGGTATGATGTTGGTTGAATCGCAGTCG
>CAUVHB010000114.1:0-5405 GCA_963551335.1 uncultured Treponema sp. | reverse complement strand
TTAGTTATCGATGATGAAAAAAATATCCGCGAAGGGCTTCAGATGGCGCTTGAAGATGAAGGCTATGAGGTGCTGACTGCGGAAGATGGAACTGATGGACTGCACAAAGCCCTATCGGAAGCGATTGACCTTGTTATCACCGACTTGCGGATGCCGGGAGTCGGCGGTCAGGAAATTCTGCGCAGGGTGAGTTCGGAAACGCCGGGCGTACCGGTCATCGTGCTGACAGGGCATGGCACTGTCGAAACCGCCGTCGAAGCGATGCGCATGGGCGCCTATGATTTTTTAACCAAGCCGCTCGACCTCGACCGGCTTTCTCTGTTGGTAAAACGCGCCCTGCAGAATCGCGAACTGGTATTGCAGCACCGGGAACTGGTCGAGCAACTACAGTCGGATAAAATCTTCGAGCATATCATCGGGAAGAGCGCGGCGATGGAACACGTGTTTGAGATGATTAAGAAGGTGGCGCCCTCTCGCGCATCAGTCCTCATTACGGGGGAAAGCGGCGTTGGCAAAGAACTTATCGCAAGCGCAATACACAACCTTTCCCCGCGGAAAAACAACAGCTACATCAAAGTACACTGCGCCGCGCTCTCAGAAAGTTTGCTTGAAAGCGAGCTCTTTGGGCACGAAAAGGGCGCGTACACCGGCGCTGTCAGCCAAAAACGGGGACGTTTTGAACTTGCTGACGGCGGCACGATTTTTTTGGACGAAATCGGAGAAATCAATCAGAGTTTGCAGATAAAAATCCTGCGCGTCTTACAGGAAAAGCAGTTTGAGCGGGTGGGCGGCGAAAAGTCCATCACGGTAGATACCCGAATTATCACAGCGACTAATCGCGATCTTGAAAAAGAAGTCGCAGCCGGTACATTTCGCAGCGACCTCTACTACCGCCTCAATGTTGTTCACATCCACGTGCCGCCGCTGCGGGAGCGTAAAGAAGACATTCCGCTATTGATTGCCGCTTTTATCAAAGAATTTACGGAAGAAAACGCAAAACAGGTTACCGCTATCGAGCCGAAAGCCCGCGCGGCGCTCTACGCCTACGATTGGCCCGGCAATATCCGCCAGCTGCGAAACTGTCTGGAAAGCGCTGTCGTGATGAGCTCCGACGATACCATCCGCTTATCGGATTTACCCGAACCGATACGCGAAGCGGAGCAAACAGCCTCCATCCGTATTCAAATCGGTACCCCCCTTGCGGAAGCGGAACGCTCCATCATTATGGAAACCCTTGCAGCCTATAACGGGAACAAATCGAAGACTGCCGACATCCTCGGCATCGGGCGCAAAACCCTGCATAGAAAGCTGGATGAGTTTGCCGCCGATTGCGCCGCTGAATCCGGCAACGACCACACCGAAGGCGTACACGCCGGCGCTGCCGACGCACAGGCTGGTGGCTCCGATTCCGGCACAGCTACAGCTACAGCTACAACAGAAAAAGAGGCTCAGCATTAAGCGTACAACACGGGCTCAATGGTAAAAGTGCAGCGTCGCTCCGCAAAATACGCGGGCGCGACTCAACATTCAACAACGCTTAGAGTGCAGCGTCGCTTGATGCTAAAGGCGCCGCGTAGCCGCTCAAAATGAGACACCATTAAAAGCGCCGCGGCTAGAGTTTTACCCCTGTAACCAATCGGAAAGCGCCCAGCTGTGACAGGGCTTGAACAGGGTGCGTATATTCCAGCCCAATCTCCACCGCGCTGTTTAATGCCAGAAGACAGTTGAGGTACAGGGTATCCAAATAGAGGAAGCCGCCGGTATGCGCTTTCGTAGCAAAATTTCCTGTCAATATACAAGCATAACCGGCATGGAAAGAGATGCGGTTTACAAACAGCGGTGAAAAAAAACCGCCGGTTTGCACTTCATAGCTAAAGCAGGTAAAATCGCAGACACCGGAGATACCTCCCGACATCGTACTCGTTCCCAATGCAGCAAGTTTTTGCTGCATTGCAGCAGTATTATATGCCGCAAAAGAGGGAAAAAAGCTCGTTTCCGTGACGGGATAATTGGCGGCAATATCAGAATATGTTCCATTTAAAGGATTAAACCGCGCATGAAACCCGAAATAACCGCCGAGCGTTAAACGGATGGGTACAGCAGGAATATAGCCATTAAGCGATGCCTGCACAACCGCAGCATTGGTCTTTTCTTCAATGGAGTATGCATGAGAGAGCGCTCCTGACACGGTAACGCCTCTTAAATCCTTTGCAAAAAACGGAGAGCGGATGATGCGGGAGCTGCGTACATTGCGGTAATAAAATTGCCCTTCATGCGCCAGTACCGTATGCTTGTATGGAAAGGGATAATACGTGTTACCCGTATCGGATAATGGTGCGATCCATGCTGCCGTTGCCGAATAAGATAGCTTTAACCATTCCCAAGAATAGGAAAGCGGGATAACGCCGCTTGCACCGACCCCGAATCCGGTTGTGCGGTATGTAAAGGTCTTGGTATCAAGTTGATCAAAAGCCTTTAGATGCAACGAAAGAGGCCTCAAGTGATAGGCTGCATCAGCCTGTATTTGCGTAAAAAAGGGTTTAAACAAAAAGAGCACCGAAGTATTGAGTTCTATTGTTTCGGTGGGATCAAGCATAGCCAGTTTTAGCCCGATACCGTATCCTCCAAAACGCCGCATATTGGCAGGAATATTGATTAAGGGGCGTACTTTTGGTCGCCAAAGCCATGCCAACGGCTGATACCGGCTCGGATTGAGAAGCTCAAGATGGGGCGTCTTCGTTGATGCCGGTATATTCTCCTGATTACTTAGCGCTTGACCGCTCACCGCTTCGGAATCGATAGTCTTTACGGCGAGCGCGGATTCTTCCATAGTATACAAGCGGTGATAGGTGCCGTGCTGACCAACGTAGATGATGGAATGATTATTGCGGTTACCGGCATCATTTTGTAGGGACTGGTGTGTCGGCAGTAAAACAGGGAAGAACACGCCGCCTGAAATATCAGTTTGCTGTGTTTTGATTGTACCGCTTTTCGGATAATACAGTCCGAGCCGATAGAGCATATCCATCTCTGCCCAAGAGAATGTAAGCACATACTCATCGCCGCTTTTTGTCGATTGTAAGTAGCGGATTGCATACGGAGCTTCCTGTTCGGGCAATGATGAAAGGGCGCCCGTTTCGGTATCAATACAGAGAATGGTGCGTTTTACCCCATTTGCTGCGATAAGGGCGACCTGTCCTTCTCCGATATAACAGGGGCTATAGAGTGCGGCGAAGGCTTGACCGGGCCCAGCCGTATAGAGGACTTTTTTAACGTCTTGTGTGGTGCGGTCTATCAGCACTGCGGAAAACGATTGGTTTTGTAACCTGATGGAACACAACGTCTGATCGTCAACAAAACATGCGGCCATACTTGAAAGGATCGGTTTACCGATAAACGTGCGTTTTTTCATATCAAAAATACGGGAACGTTTTTGCGATGTCTTGCCGCTGGTTTCAATAGAATCAGAGACAACAAGAAGAGATCCATCCTCTGAAAACGACAGTTGATTTAACGAAATATCCGCCGTAAAAAGCTTCACCGCTTCACAGACGTCGGCGCTCTTGTCTGTGTTGCCGATCACTGTTCGCGTAAAATATACCGCCTGACGGTCAAAATCATAATAGGCAAAGCCGTCAGGGGAGGCAGCAAGGGCGCTGTATCCCGATTTTTTTGTCTGAGGTGCAAAGGGGACTGGTTCACTCAATTTTTCCGGCAGAGGAATGGTAGCGATCCATTGATTCCATGCATCGCTGACATCTTTATCATAAATAGACTTAAATTTTCCCGGTATAAAAAGTCTCCAGCCCAGTTTCCACAGTTTGGAATATGCATCCATTCCATATACTTTTTGTAAATAGTCCGCAAAATAGCCGCCATAAATATACGGCCATAATCCGCCCGGATACATATCCCGCGAACTCGCCGCTTCCTTCCACGTTGGCGTTGTGCCGTCGATTTTATTCTGAATTACATACTGCCTGATCAGCGGATCGTGTAATCGCCCTTGTCCTTGTAGACTTTCAAAAGAGACTGCCGCTCCTTCGATAAAAGACATCGGTAACAGATTTAAAAGATAAAAAGGCGCATCGATCGTAAGCGCATGCGTCAGCTCATGGTAAAAAACGAGCAAGAGGGTATCGGGAAAATTACCGAGTATGCCATCTGTACTGCCAGCATCATAGATAACAATATGACGCTGCGGGCTCCGTGTAAAATATCCGTTGAGGTCTTCCGTATCGGAGACAAGATATACCGGTATGCGTCCCTTAACCTTTTGATGCAAAGCCGCACATATCTCTTCGGCATAGCCATCAGCGTATTCCGTCAGTAAGGCGGCGGACGGAGCGGAAGATTCTGCATAGATAATTTCAAAATATTTTGTTTTAACTGATTGGAGCCGTGCCGAAAATGCCGGAGCGGCGACAACGAGGGAAAAAAAGCATATTCCCAAGAGCTTCGATATATTTTTTTTATACTGATACATGGTTAATCCTTAAGCGTTAATCCTCAAGTTCTGAATAAAACCGCTCGATGAGCTGCGGCTCATAATCGGCATAGCGGCCGTCAATAAAAAGGGGTAAGTAGGTATCTTTGAAAGTAATCCAGCTTTCCGCTTCTTTTTCCGGAATAATCGGATAAAAGAACACGGCGTTACTGTGCGCTGCCTGTAAATCACCGGGAGCGTCACCTATTTTTATAATGTATCCGTCATGATAGCCGCCTATTTGCTTCAAAGAGGCAATAACGTGTTTTTTATTGCCATCTTCTTGCGTAAAAATACCGCTCACCCATTTGGTCAAACCGGCTTGCTCCCACTCGGCGGTTATGGCAGCGCGATGAGCGGAACTGACAACAGCGATATCAGCAACGGCATGTATCGCTTCGATGCTTTCATACACATTTGGAAACGGGATGCGGTCTTCCAGCGGTATTGCAGCAATCGCTTTATTGACGTTAATCGACCATTGTTCGGCACATGCAAAGATAGGATGACCGATAGTTTGGTATGCATGCCGTATTCCGTCATTTGAGAGCAGTCCGCCTGAATTGAGAAAGCGCTCATAGGCGTCCAATCCATCAACAGGAATAAAATGCTTGTCGATATATCGGCATACCTCAAAGAAGCCCTTAAAGCGATTGAGCGCACGTTTTTTGCTGAAGAGATTTATTTTATTCCAATAGTGCAGAATCGGTTCCGCATGATCCTGCAAATTGAATATTTTTACTAGTTCCGGTCCGAACGCGCGGTAGTGCTTAAGATTCATCGTATCCATTGCACAGCCGTCGCTATCAATACAGACTAAAAAGTCTTTTTTCCGTTTAAAATCCATTCCCACCCCCTCTATGGCAGACAGCTGCTTGCTTCTTAGTTTTGTGAAAAGCGTTTCCTGCATCACTTTGGG
>CAUVHB010000113.1:0-5419 GCA_963551335.1 uncultured Treponema sp. | reverse complement strand
GCGATTATGTATGACACTCAGTCAAAGGTGCCTGCTCCTCAGTCACTGGAAGATTTAACAAAACCAGAATATGCAAAGTCCTTGGTTATCATGGATCCCCGCACGAGTGCTCCCGGCTTAGGTTTTGCCGCATGGACAAAGGCTGTTTACGGGAACGATTATCTTTCGTACTGGAAAAGACTGATGCCTTCCATCCTGACGATGAGCCATTCGTGGAGCGCCGGATACGGGCTGTTTACGGCGGGGGAGGCCCCGCTTGCCGTCAGCTATACCACCAGTATGGCGTATCACATCCGGTATGATAAAACCGATCGGTATCAGGCATTGGTGTTTGCTGAGGGGAATATGATTGCGCTTGAAGGAATGGGCGTTGTTAAAAATGCGCCGCATCGAGCAGCAGCTCATGCTTTTATCGATTTTATGCTGACCGAAAAAGCGCAGGAGGTGTTGCCCGAAACACAGTGGATGTATCCGGCAAATACCGCGGTGCAACTTCCGGAATCATTTAAGACCGTTCCGATGCCGAAAAAATCGTTGACGCTTTCCGGTACCGAGGCAGAAACAATAGTAGATGCTATTATTTCAGTTTTAGAAAAATAACTGTATATGTCGTGCAATATTGTATGGATTCAGCGAAGCGGAATGCGGTAAAACAAAATGTGATAAAGCGGACACTCCTGCAAAACACTTTGGTCGGCGGCGGCGGGGTGTTGTTCTGTGCGGTGTTGATTGCGTTTTTCGTACCGCTCGAAGCGGCCATTGCGCCGTCCTTTGCCAGCGACGCTTCTGCAGCGGCCTTTCGGTCTTTATGGAAGGCTGCCCGCTTTACCGTGATGCAGGCATTTCTCTCTGCGGCAGGGGCAAGCGGTATCGGTCTCTGCGCGGCGTTTTTTTGCGCCCGCCGGAAATTCTTCGGACGAAAGCTGTTGCTCTCTCTTTCGGCGATACCCTTGAGCGTGCCTCCAGTGGTTATCGCGCTCGCATTTATCCTGTTCTTCGGAAAAAACGGCTTCGTGAACAAATTGCTTGCGGCGGTTTCGGCAGGGCAGCTTTCACTCGGTACCTTCCTCTATTCGACGGGTGGCATTGTGCTTGTACACACCTTTTATAATTTCCCCATTACGATGCGTACCGTATCCGCCGCGTGGGAGCAACTCCCTGAGGAAACCGAACAGGCCGCGCTTTTGCTCGGAGCCTCGCCGTTGCGCATTTTTAGAACGGTGATCTTTCCGGCATTAAAGGCGCCGCTGTGCGCTTCGTTCGTCATTATTTTTTTATACTGTTTTTTCAGCTTTGTAATTATTCTGTTGTTGGGCGGACTCGGCGTTACAACGCTGGAGGTTGAGCTGTATCAAACCATCCGTAGAGATATACACGCAGGTACCGCGGCGCATATTGCGCTGACGGAAACCGGTATCGCAGCGGCTGCGGTAGGGCTCTACGCCTATTTAAGGAGCAGAACGCCCGATCACGTTGAGCGCACACAGTATGCCCGCACTCGGCTGAACATCGGCGGCGCCGCGGAATTGGTCTTTTTTGCCGTGCTTATCTGTATTATCTGTTTTTGTTTGCTGCTGCCGCTTGGTTCTCTAGTGTGGTATTCCCTATCAAGTCCTAAGGCGCCGCTTACGATAACCGTCGAGGCGTGGCGGCAGCTTTTGCAGCGGTCTCACTTTTGGCTGGCAGTGTGGAATACCGTGCAAACGGGAATCGGCACGGCAGTTTTTTCCGTGACCGCTGCACTTTTTTTTGCATACATCGCGTTTCAATCGAATAGAACGTGGCGCCAGAGCGTGCCGCTTTTTCCCTTTGCGGTTTCTTCGGTTGTATTGGGGGTAGGGTGGCTCAAACTCGATGCGGCGCCGTCGATGCTGTTGCTGGTTATCGTGCAAAGCTCGCTGGCGTGGCCGTTTGCGTGGATACAGATAGAGACCGGTCTCGCAAAAATTCCCCGTTCGGTGATCGACGCCGCCCGCCTTTTGTCTGCCTCCCGCGCGGATGCTTTTTTTCGGGTGTTTTTGCCACTGTGCAAAACCGGTATTGTGTCTGCGCTGTGCTGTGTGTTTGCAATCAGCGCCGGAGATGCATCGCTGCCGCTCCTCTTGCACATTCCAAATTTTGAAAACCTCGCGCTGATGCTGTTCCGCTTTGCCGGTTCGTACCGCTTCACCGAAAGCGCCGGTATCGCGGTGATTCTCGCCTTACTGACGGGCTCGCTCTTTTATATTCAGGACACGGTGAGGGAGCGCGGACAAACGCATTAGACTGTTTTTAAACAGCCCGCAAAATAAAGAAGCCGTTCAACCAGAGTTGAACCTCTTCGCGGTTCAAATGGTTTCACGACCTCTTTATTTTGCGATTCATATCAATCTGTCTGATGCGCTTGTCTTTCTGTGGAAAAAAGCGTGCAAAATTTTAAATAAAATTTTGTACGTAGAGAAGGCAATCGCTTGGAAAGATTAAAGTGCGGTTGCCCTGTGTATCAAAAGTGCATATAGTAGGGATCGTATATGAAAGGTAATTCGATGGTTTCTCCGATAAATAAAGATAATGGTGAAAGGGATGCGTTTCTCCGGCTTGTTCATTTGACAAAACGGTTGCCGGCAAAGACGATCACCCTTTCCTGTTCGGTGGAAAAGGCGGGAACGCTTGCGTTGCTCGGTGCGTCGGGCTGTGGTAAGTCAACCGTCCTTAAAATGATTGCAGGTTTAGTGCCTGTCGATTCGGGGAACATCTTTTTGGACGGGCGTGATATTACCGATGCTCCCGTTAAAAACCGCAGTATCGGGATGGTCTTTCAAGACTATGCGCTGTTTCCTCATTTAAGCGTTGAAGACAATATCGGGTACGGTCTTGTGTCGCATGGGGTATCCAAAAAGGAAAGCAGGCGGGCGGCTGCGGAATGGCTTGAACGTTTCGGTTTAATCGGTATGGGAAAAAGGCAGATTGAAGGACTTTCCGGCGGGGAGCGGCAGCGGGTTGCTCTGGCGCGGACGCTTGCAGTACATCCGCTTGTAGTTTTGTTTGACGAGCCGCTTTCCGCCCTCGACGCTCCGCTGCGGCTCAAGCTCCGTGCTGAACTGAAAAAGCGCCAAGCCGAAATGCGGTATACGGCAATCTACGTTACCCACGACCGCGGCGAAGCAGCGTACCTCGCCGACAACATCATCGAAATGCAATAAACGGAGGTGTAGATGTCGCTCAATTGCGCTGAAATTGATAAGATTCTGGCAGAGCTCGATTTGGAAGGCTCATACATACAAAAGGTAGTGCAGTCATCCTATTCCGTGATGGCGTTGCACCTCTATAAAACCCGCCCGATGAGCCTTATCATCTGTCTTGAACCGGGGGCGTGCCGCTTGCATGAAACCTCGCGGAAGATTCCTAAGTTCGATAAGCCGCTCCGTTTTATGGAGTTGCTCCGTTCCCGTCTCCGCGGCGCCAAGATTACCGAGGCCGTTCAGCTTAACAATGACCGGATTGTCAGGCTTTCGTTGGAGACCGCTTCAGGGATGCTCTACCTCTATATCCGGCTATGGAGCGGGGCTGCGAATATGCTGCTTGTTGATAACGGCATTATCGTCGATGCCTTTTACCGCCGCCCTTCACGCCACGAAGTAAGCGGAGAGCCGTGGCAGCCGCTGCCGCAGGAACATCACACTGCCGGTACGGTGGAAACCGAAGCCCCTGACAAACCGATAAAAACCTACATCGTCCGCAGCTATGATACATCCAAGACCTTTAACGAAGCGATTGACGAATGGTACGCGCGGCAGGCGCCTGTGCTTTCGCTTGAAGCCTTACGTGCGGAGGCGGAGCGTTTTTACAGTCTTAAAATAGAAAAGATTTCCCGCGCGCTTGAAAAACTCGAAGCAAAAAAGCATTCATTCTTGCAGGCAGATACGCTGAAACATCAAGGTGATTTACTCTTGGTAAATCTCTACCGGATTTCGCCGGGCGCCTCTTCGATAGAATTGGAAGATTACGATGCGGACAACCGGATTATCCGCATTGCGCTCGATCCGAGAAGAACCGCGCAAGAAAATGCCGCCGGCTATTATGAGCGATATAAAAAAGCGGTTTCTGGGCTTGAGGCGCTCACCGATGATATCGAAGCCTCCAAACGGGCGCTTGCCTCGCTTAACGAGGAGCTTGCAAAACTGCGGGTTGAAGAAAATCCTTACCTTATCGAAAAGGTATTGCACAAGCGGAAGATACCCGTGCAGCGGAAACAGGCGGCTCAAGAAAAAGAGCGACCGGGGTTGACGTTTTACCATGACGGCTGGATTTTGTATGTCGGCAGGACAGCCGCCGAAAACGATGAACTGCTGCGCCATCACGTGCGGGGCAAGGACATGTGGCTCCATGTGCGGGACTATTCCGGCGGCTACGTCTTTATCAAAAATAAAAACGGAAAAACCGTTCCGCTTCCGGTGCTCATTGCCGCGGGGAACCTCGCCGTGTTTTATTCAAAGGCGCGTCGGAACGGACAAGCTGACCTGTACTACACCGCAGTCAAGGATTTGCGGCGAGCCAAAAACGCACCGAAAGGAACCGTGCTCCCCTCAAACGAAAAAAATCTTTCCATTAAACTTGATCCGGTAGTGCTTAAACAGCTTGAAGAATCTCGCGGCGAAGCGCTGAGCTAATGAGCAATTTGTAACGTATACTAGTAATTATATTTTGGGCGTTCCGGTCGGTCAAACATCGACACAGGAGTCAATGTTTGACCGACCGTCGGGCTTTGCGGGGTTCCGCTGGCGCTCCATTCCTTTCGGAACAGCTGCGCTGCCCCTCCAATCCCTAACGCTTATTATCGATGCCCATTACCAATTAATTTGTTTGCAGGAATGCCGTATGTACCTCGTAATTCCAGCACTTTTGAAAATAGTGATACCGGATACAAGGCGCGTGTAAAAAACAACCGGAGACGTGCTTTTTGCACGTTGAGGATTGTTTTTTACTAAGCAACGCCGTAGACGGTTTGCATATTTTCAAAAGCCCTTGCATTTTGCAATATTTGCCCCTATACTTATAATTATGCTGAATCAGTGTATGCTATTACGACAGTATAAAAATTCTCCCCCCAAAGCGCAAACCACAGCTTTTAAAAATAGCCTTTTGAAAATAGGCGGAGTAGATGCTAGGAGCCTAGTCGAAATAAAGCGGAGACGTATCGGGTATACGTTGAGCATTTTCAGTCGCGGCATGGATGCCGCTGGTTACATCAGAAGTGATGTTTCGGCAGTATCCGAAACTCACAGTCAAAACTATACACGGATGTATAGTTTTGACGATGCGACAACGCAGATACCCGCATATTTGCAAGAGGTAGTTGACACACATAGCTTTGTCGGCATAATCACTCAGCAACTCAGCAACTCAGCAACTCAGCAACTCAGCAACTCAGCAACTCAGC
>CAUVHB010000112.1:0-5423 GCA_963551335.1 uncultured Treponema sp. | reverse complement strand
TGCACAGCGCTGAGAGAAGTCTGCTGTGCTGGATGCCGATTGCAGCGGCGTTGGATAGCGGCACGGGCGTAGGCGGATATCCTTCTCCCCGATTGTAGAAAGCAGAAAGGGCGGCTTTGGAGGTTTACCGGAAAAGCCGCCGCATGTGCCGCTGGAGAGGGGAGAAGATTGGAGCCGGAGACCGGTTTTTGCGGTTGTACCGCAAAAAGCCGCCCAAAAACAAAAAATAAAATAGAGGAGCGGTTTATGTGGTGGATGTCGATTTTAGAGCCGTTTACGTATGGATTTATGATAAAGGCGCTCGTGATAGCGGCGTTGGTTGGGGCGGTGTGCGCCATTATTTCTTGTTATCTGATTTTGAAGGGCTGGTCGCTGATGGGGGATGCGATTTCTCATGCGGTGTTGCCGGGAATTGTGGGGGCGTATCTTTTGCATATTCCGCTGGGGGTTGGGGCGTTTGCGGCGGGGCTGTTGAATGCGGCTGCAACAGGGTGGATAAAAGAGCGGAGCCGTATCCATGAGGATTCGGTGATGGGGGTAGTTTTTACGGGGCTGATGGCGATTGGGCTGATTTTAGTGACGAAAGTGAGTTCGAATATCCATTTTACGCATATTCTATTTGGGAGCCTTTTGGGGATTGAAAGAGGGGATATGATACAGGCGGTTGTGTGTTCGGCGGTAACGCTGGTGGTGGTGCTTGCGAAACGAAAGGATATTTTGCTGTATCTGTTTGATAAAAATCATGCGCAGGCGGTGGGGTTGAATGTGCAGGTTATTCATTACCTGTTTCTTTCGCTGACGGCGCTGACCATTGTAGCGTCATTGCAGGCGGTAGGGATTTTGCTGACGGTTGCGATGCTGATTATTCCCGGCTGTATTGCCTACCTTTTGACGGACAGGCTCAACCGGATGCTCCTGATTGCTGCCTGCTCTGCGGTGATGAGTTCCGTAATTGGTACGTACGTAAGCTATTACCTGAACGGAGCGACCGGCGCCTGCATTATTTTAACGGAGTCTTTCTTTTTTGCCTGTGCGATGGTGTTTGCGCCGAAATACGGTATGCTGGCGCATAGGCGGACAGCTTACACACTTCGCCGCAACAATATTTGAAAACTCGGTAAGGCGCGAACAGATACAGCCGGTCTTGGTCTTGCCATTGCTTGCCGCTTGATTCGTGCCCGCCTAGCACTTCAAAAAATGCAAAAAGTTGTACCATTCCGCTGGCGCTTCCGCTCACTGCCGGCAGCGCTGCTTGAGCTATCCTTCCTGCGGTTCCGATGCGGCGGAAAGGAGGGTGATGGTTGTTGCCGGAATTGCCGCTCTGTCGGCTTGGATACGTATCGTCAGTGCACTTCCGTTACTATCGATCACTGCCGTAGCGCCAGCTGTAAAGTTTCCAGTGATGATTTGAGCGGCGAGGACATCTTCTATTTCGGTTTGCAACAACCGACGCATCGGACGGGCGCCGAGTAAGGGATCAGAGCCATGTTTGATGCAATAGGAACGAGCTTCATCGGTCATTTTGAGCTGCAGCTGTTTTGCCGCGAGGCGTCCGCTCAGCTTGGAAAGCTCCAACTCGAAAATAGCCGCTATCTCTTTTTCTGAAAGTGGGGTAAAGACAATCAGCGAATCGAGCCGGTTTAAAAATTCCGGACTGAAGATTTTTTTTGCCTCAAGCTCGGCGGACTTTTTCATACTCTGATAGTCGATCGTGCGGTTTTCTCCCCGCGCAAAGCCGAGCGGCTCGTCCATCAAATTTCGTGTACCGACATTGCCGGTAAGGATGATCACCGTATTCCGGAAACTTACCGTGTGTCCAAGGCTGTCCTTTAGTTCCCCTTCCTCCAGTACCTGTAGCAAAAGGTTAAAGACATCGGGATGCGCTTTTTCGATTTCATCAAACAGGATGACGGAATAGGGGTTCCGTCTGATTTTTTCCGTCAGCATCCCGCCGTTTTCAAATCCGATATACCCCGGAGGCGCTCCGACCAAGCGTGCAACTGCATGTTTTTCCATATAATCGCTCATATCGATTCTGATCAGGGATTCCGCAGAACCGAAGAGAAATTCGGCAAGCGCCTTTGCCAGCAGCGTTTTTCCGACGCCAGTAGGCCCTAAAAAGAGGAATGAGCCAATCGGCCGATCAGTCGATGCAATGCCCGCACGGGATCGGCGCAATGCATTTGCAATAATGCCGATTGCTTCATCCTGCCCGATAATAGTTTTATGCAGCTCTTTTTCGGTTTCGCTAAGGCGCTTTGCCTCATCGGAGCTGACACTCTTGAGCGGAATATCCGTCATCAACGACACGGTTTCGGCAATGTCGGCGGGAACTACTTCTAGCATGGCTTCGTTCTCTTGATTCAGCCACCGCATCTTAATTTTTTCCAGCTGAACTTTTAAAAGCTTTACTTCGTCGCGCACGACTGCCGCCCGCTCATAATCCTGTGCGGCAACCAAGTCTTTTTTTTCTCCAGTAAGCTCCGTAATCCGCTGTTCGATGCTCGTGATCGTGTGCGGCTGTTCAGTCATATCCATTTTTTTTAACGCGCCTGCCTCATCCATTACATCGATCGCCTTATCGGGGAAAAAGCGGTCGGGGATATAGCGGGAGGAAAGCTCTACAATTTTCTGAATGGTTTCATCGGAATAATGTACGTGATGATGCTGTTCGTACTTTGCTTTTAGCCCTCCGAGAATAGCGCAGGTTTCTTCCTTGCTGGGCTCTTTAATCAATACTGGCTGAAAGCGCCGCTCAAGGGCGGAATCTTTTTCAAAATACTTGCGGTACTCGTCAAGCGTCGTCGCACCGATACACTGTATTTCCCCGCGGGCGAGCGCCGGTTTGAGCATATTTGCCGCATCAAGCGCACCCTGAGAGCCGCCAGCGCCGATGAGGGTATGCAGCTCATCGATGAACAGAATGATATTTTTAGCCTCGCTCACTTCTTTAATAATGCGCTTGATGCGTTCTTCGAACTGTCCGCGGTACTTGGTGCCAGCAATAACAGAGGCGAGGTCGAGCGCGATAACCCGCTTTCCGAACAGCGACCGTGGTACCTGCTCATTCACAATCGCCGCCGCGAGCCCTTCGACAATCGAGGTTTTCCCGACGCCGGGCTCGCCGATTAAGACGGGGTTATTCTTGCTGCGGCGGGATAATATCTGCATCACGCGGCGCATCTCTCGCTCCCTGCCAATCACCGGATCGAGGAGTCCTTCGCGGGTTATCTGCGTGAGGTCTCTGCTAAATTCTGACAATACGCTGTGTTTCTTTTTTTCCTGCTGTTGTTTATCGTGCGGCGTATCCGTACCGCTCAGGTGATTCATTGCTTGCTGCACATCATCGAGAAAAATCCCCTGCTGTAAAAAGAAGCGTGCGAGGATACTTTCCTGTATTTGCGCAAAGGCAAGGATCAGATGCTCCGTACCAGCGGCATTCTGCTGCATAATCCGGGCTTGAGCGGCGGCGGTATCGACAAGCTGTTTCACCCTCGATGATGAAGGTATCTCTCCCCTCACCGGCTCGCCTTCCCGTATCGGCGTACTTTGCTCCAGCCGCAACTGTAAGGTCAAAAAATTAACGTGAAGATTTTCTAATAATTGATATCCGCGCCCCAACTTTTTGGTGATGAGGGCAAGCAATATATGTTCTGGTTCTATCATATCAGCGTTTACTCGCCGCGCTTCTTGCTGGCTGAGCGCTGTCAATAATTCATAAAGGTTCTGTGAAAGCGTATGCATACTGTATCTCCTGTTTTTGGGAAGTGTGAGTCTCTCTAAAAACCTCGAGCTTTTAAAAAGATGCCCCGCTACTTTCCATTTTTTGCGGTACTTGGTATCCGCAGCTCCGCCCGTTTTAATATCTCTTGTACTAAAATGGCACGGATACGCTCAATCCGGAGTTCATCCAGCTGAAAAGGTTCTTCAAGGTGAAAGGTACCGTTCAGCATCAAAAAGGCAATATGTGCAGTTTGCGTTTGATACAGAAGCGCAAGACAGGCTTCCGAACTTAAACCTTCGATAAAGCCGAGATTGATGCCGAGTTTTATCTTGAAGACAAGGTCTATCGTATCTTTTACATCCAGTAAGTAGGCATTTTTCGCGATACTGAATGCTTTGATAACATCATCCTGAATACGCCACCGTTGAGCGTTCACCAAGGAATCCCGCAAGTCTCGCTCTTCATTGATGAGTTCCCTTATTGCGCTCAGTATCATACTGATCTGTACCTCATCGGTATAGCCCGCAGCGCTTTTGGTAGAAATGAGGTATAAATATCCGAGGAGCCGTTTGGTATTCTGCGCATAATAGGCATGCACTTCAAAATTACGCTTTGTAAGCGCCTCAATCTTTCCCTGTATTTTATTGCTCAGTGAATATCCGGGCAGCGAACACAGCACCGAGCATTTAATACCGCTCCCGATACTCATTACATCCGAAGATAAATAGCCAAAATCCTGTACTGCACTGAATTCCAGCGTTTCCGCCAATGCATCAATGATGGTTTTACCCAGCGTAAAGCATTTTTGTAGTTCAAAGCCTGCGTAAAAGGCAGAAAGTCTGATATGATCTTTAATATTGACCGTTGCCGAAAGAATACCGTCATCGCGGACAATAACGCCTGTACCGAAATTCCGCTCCAGATTGGCAGGAATAATATTCCGCTCTTCAAAAATCTTTTTTGCGATTGCATCCAACGTATCAAGCCGAATAGGATGAAAATCGTCTGCAGCCGGCAGACGTTGAAATGCGGAAACAACCGTTTGATATACTGTTTCTGCATCATCTTTATCGAGCGTCGGAGGAAAGCGGTAGTTTTTTAAATTCCGTACGATACGTACTCGTGAAGAAAGCACCGTATCATTGTCGGTTCCCGAATAGGTGTACCATGCGTTGGAAGCGGCAAACATACTAGGTAGAAACCTCCTGCTCTTTTATCTTATCGCGGAGATAGGCTGCCAGTTCGTATTCTTCATTTTCCACTGCCTTTTGCAGTTCCTCTTCAAGATGTCGAAGGGAAACTGCCTCCCCCGAAAAGGTCTCCGGCTGTACCGGCAGATTTCCTGCGTAAAAGACTTCTCCGGAGGTTTCCTGCATAAGCTTTAATACGGTATCGCGAAAATAAAAAAAACAGCGGGAACAGCCGAGTATTTTCTCTTCTTTGACCCTGCTGAGCGTCATTCCGCAATCGGGACATACGAGCGGGTGTGTAATGCCGCCGGTTGCATCTTTTACCGCTAATTGAGGTAGAAGCTCGTCAAAAATGGCTTTGAGCGAAGCCGATATATCCTGAGCATTAGGATCAATATGGTGTTTTTGAGCGCATGCCCTGCAGAGCTGTAGCTCTTTCGTTGTTCCGTTTACAATCTGCCGCACAATCAAAGAGGCGGTCTGTTTTCTACATAATTGGCATATCATAG
>CAUVHB010000111.1:0-5446 GCA_963551335.1 uncultured Treponema sp. | reverse complement strand
AAAGCAAGCAAATTGTCAAAATCCTCTTGGCTGTAGCCGTCATAATGCCCTTGATCTGCACCGACATACGGCGGATCAATGTAGAAAAAAGTGTCTGCGGTATCACGGCTTCTGATAATCCTCAAGGCATCGCAGCACTCAATCTGTGTATTTTGCAGTCTGACGGCATATTCTTCGGTAAAATTTTTCCGTTTATTGGCAAGTTTTTTACTTGCACAACCGGCACGGTCATATCCAAAAGCAGCATCCAGTTTACAGCCGTATGAGATATTTGCAAGCATCCATACAGCCCACGCCCGTTTTACCCTATCAAACATATCGGGGTTGTCATAGATAACTTGCGCTTGCCGGTGCTTCGCCCTGCTATGCAGTGTTATTGCAATCTCCTTTTCCAAAGCTGAAAAATTATTTTTGACGACTTCATAGAAGTTAATCAACTCGCTATTGGTGTCGTTAATGACTTCAACCTTAGACGGCTTTTTTGCGAAGTATACTGCAGCTCCGCCTAAGAACGGCTCGCAGTATATTTTGTGTTCCGGAATAAGCTCCAGAATAATGGGTGCAAGCGTTTGCTTGCCGCCGTAGTACGAAATAGGTGTCTTCATAAGCCTATAGCCTCCACATAATATGTTTCAGGCTAAACCTGACGGCATGATGACCCGATAATCAAAGTACCCAAGTACGAGGGTACGGGTTAAGATTAGGGGAAACCCTGAAGGCGGTATCGACGCCTGCCCGGTGGTGGTAACACCGGGTTCTTGCCCGTTTTTTACGGTATTCTTAACAAATAAAGATACCGTTTTTATTGCGTTTAAAGTGCGCTTTTATGCGCTTTCAAGATCGCTGATTTCTTCCCGCCACGCCTTGCGCTGTGCGATTTTTTCAGCATAGTCGGTTGCCGTCGCAGCGCCTTCTGCAATTTTAGCGGCAATATAATCAGTTTCTGCAAGCCAGCCTTTCAGAATACGGATTCTTTCGATTGCTTTCTCGCGTGCCTTTTCGGCATCAGTCTTCCCTAAGAAGATTCTGCCGTCGATAAGGCGCACAAGACCGTCGGCTGCATAAAATTCTTCTTCCGTAATTGTCATATCAGGTTGACTGATACCGTCCATGCTCTCCATAGCCGACAAATCGGTATGATGAATGACTGCATCTCCTTTTATCGCTAAGTAGACCTTTTTTGTAGTGCTGTCTTCCATACTTAATACTCCTTATATTATTTCCTCTGCCGGCGGCATTACGCCGCTGGATTAAAGATACGTTTCTGTACCTTAACAGGTACAGAAAGCCGGGGCAACGCCACCGCTGCCATAACTCGCATAGCCGTGGCCGCCACCTCCATTGCCGTGGGCATAGCAAAATAACGTGGAGTTCAAGACCGCCGGCGTTCCTTCCCACCACCAAGTACGGCTACCGTTATATTTTTTGACACGGTAGAATGAAGAGTCGCGATAGATAGGATATTGAATGTTAGTATTCCATGTAATTTGATCGTCTCCATAAGTAGGAACTCCACACACCTCTACTTCGGTAGGCAAGAAAACAGTATCTGTTACAAAGCCGGTAGAGCCTTTTTTTGAAATAGCCCGCGTGATTGTATACAAATAACCGCTTGAACCAAGCGCATTACCCAATCCGACCGCAAAAACTCCATCAAGATACTTTTTTAACTCACTCGTCCCATAACCGCCTGCATTTGTATCTGTCGCATTCATTCTTTTTTGCAATACGATATTACGAAACGTCCAAAGAATATGATTCTTTTTATTCTCATTCGGATGGCCGCAGTAGATATAGTGGTTAAATCCCGAAATAACGATGCGCAAGTTCTGGTAATCGGCGTTCCATGTATAAGTAGTGCCGCCAACCGTAAGACTTGGCAAATCAAGATAATCACCAATCATAAGCCCTGAAAAATCCGCTTTTCCTTCGCCGTTGCATTTGTTATGTAGGATTTCCATAACTTCAGCTACTGTGGTTTTCCCAAAAACGTCAAGAAGATTTCTGCCGTCAGTGCAGCCGCCGTGAGATGTCAATTTAGCAAACATTGCGTCCACATTCTGATTTGTAGATATATCAGCTTTCAGTTTAGTGAGCTTCGCATCCATCTCTTGTTTCGTATACGCACCGGTTTGCTCTGCTGTTACCTTGTGCGGATTGGCAACTGCTGCATGCTGTTCATAGGTCTCTTTCAGATACTTTGTACGGTTTGCAAGTTGTCTCCCCTGTACATTATCAATGCCGTCTTCTCCGCCTTGCAGCGGGTCAGTTATCTCATACTGATAGATACCGTCTTCCCATGTTGCTTGTTCTTTTAAATACGCCATGGGTTCCTCCTTTTAGAAAATCCATTTCCAGTGACCTTCGATGCTGATGTCTGCTTCTTTATTGATGGGCTTTTCGCGTACTTTGCGGCACAAAAGCGTTCCATCTGCAGACAGCAAGCCGAACTCCATAATCGCCATACCGTTGTTTTCATCAGTGTTCAATATCCAGTTAGTTTGTACCTGTCCTATATCCGGATACTCAAAGCCAGAAACAGCTTTTGTGTACGAATCCGTAATGACCGTATCCGTTACAACAGGAGCGGCACCACTCGTTCCGAATGCGATTTTTGCGATAGCCCGATTCGTGCCGTCTCCTGCAAAAAGCCGCGCTGCTTGGTTGCGCGCACCGTTGACGATAAGATTGTTATCACAGTACGTTTCAATAACCTTACCGTCTTTTTTTACGATAAGCTCGAACATTCCTCTTAACGGGAATGTTTCAGTTACTTGCATATTATGCCTCCTTAAAATATATGTTTCTCTATAAAGTCTTTAGAGTGCGATCAATATATTGCCTTTTCGTGTTTCAGAGCCGTTACGGAATAGGTGCCCATTACGGAAGCGGGCGTACCTCATGCCGTAAAAAAAGCTATCAGCGATCTGCCACCTATCCGTAACAGCTTCCACCGCCGTTGCCGATAGAGAAATCGGATCGGAGAATGATAGACGGTCAATATCGTTTATTACGACGCTCTTACTATCACTGTCACGTATAGCGAACCGCTCCAATAGCGAATGCGAAATGCGGTCAACGTGCAGCGCATCGCTATTTTCGTTCAAACCCCAGTCTTCCGCAAAATGCCGCATAAAACGCAGTGAAAGGATGTCAAGGAGACCGGAATGATGAATGACGGGAATATCGACCGTATTGTCTGCCGGAGCATAATAAAAGTATTTTCTTTCTATGGCGGCATTCCTTTGTTTTGAGCCGTCGTGAAAGACTGGAACAGCATGCGTCGGCAAAACGGTTATTCCGTCCCGAAGTACACGGCCGTCACGGAACACCGCGCTGCGGGAAAAGTGTTCACTTTCCACGCGGCGGACCATTTTTCTTTCTGTATCAGAAAAAGGGAACTGTTCGATATACTTCATCCAATCGCCAAAGGTGAGCCTGATAACCGGATTTAAAAGCTCGTCAAGAAATTGCCGTACCCACTGCCGGTCGCCTTCGGATATATCGAGAACCTTGACATATACGTTCAAAAATGTTTCTGAAAGTACATAGCGGTTACCGAAGTGCGCTTCCAATTGTGATAAGATATAACCGCGCTCCCCCGCTTTAGATAGAAAGAATGAAGCTGTTGCAACACGGTTTCTAAACTCTTGCTGCCCGTCATGTAATAAATGCGGAATAAGCAACGCTTGCCCGTGTTCTTCAAGTTTTTTTTCATCTGCCACATACGGGAAGTGTGCATTAAAAGCAGTCAGCGCATCTTTCTTTATTTTTACGCCGACATCTCCTATAATCTTAAATATGCTCCGGCGGTTCTTTTTTTGTATACCCGGCGGGGCAATTGTTTTCTCAATCAGCTCGTGTATCTCGTTTTGCTCACTCATAAGCTGATTCCCTTTATGCCGTCTTTGTTACGGTAATAATAGAAGCAATAATGACATTTGCATCGGGCGCTTGAACGTCCCGTGCAGGAGAAATGATTTCAAGGGTTTTGACGGCAAACGGTTTATACAACTCGTATAAATCTTTAACAGCAAAGCGCCCACCGATACCAAGAGAATCAACATATTTTTTTGCAACAAGTTCTATATCGCCTTCCGTAACATCTCCTGAATATTCAATGACTATTTCGATACCGGTAACAAGGGGAGCTTTTACCTGCACATCAAAAGCCATCAGTTCATGCAGGTAAAGATTCATCTTTACTTTTTCAATAAGCTCTGCCGTTGGAAGTCCTGTTACTGAAACAATAACAATATCCGTACTGCCTGCTCCGCGTGGAGTGCGGATTATCTTCGCTTCACGAACCCCTGCTACTTCTTCCGCATAGTATTTATACGTTACTTTTGTATCTCCGAGCGTCTGGCTTCTCCAGCGGTTTTTAATTCGCTCACGGTAACTGTCATCGCTTTCACTATTTTCGCCAAGCGCTTTTTGCCAATTCTCTTTGACCTCTATTCCGTCAAGTCCGCGGATAACCCTTGTCGCCCGCACGGCAAATCCTGCTCCGATATTGTAATCGCTGCCTGCAAATTCCGCTTGAACGGGAATGGCAAAAGTACTGTCAGCTGTGAAAGTGATTTTTTCGGTTACCTTATACCGAAGCTCGGTTCCTTCCACGACTATCCACGTACCGGACGCAACTACTCCTGAGCCATACGATTTGCCTGTAAAATTTCCGCTTGCTTTATTATCGCTTTTGCGCACAACGCCGAGTGCAAGCCCCCAAAACGATAGAAAGACGCCGGTTGCTTTATCGACCGTCGCATTCGTATAAATCGGATTTATCGCTGTCTTATAGATAAAAAAGACAACGCTTGCAATTACTTCGATAAATCCACGTAGAACTCCGGTCGATTTAAAGTTAGTAAGTCCAGTGTTTTCTTTTGCAATCTCTACAATGTCATCTCGTATCTCATGTTCCGCTTTATCTATCCAAGTATCCTGCATTCTTATCACCTCTCTTACTTTTTGTGTAAATCGTATTCCAGTATTTCCGCATTCGCTTCCCCGATAGGAGTAAACTCAAGCGCAAATAGCCCGCCTGCCTTTTGGTATGCAGCAACACTATCGGGGTCAACCCGTATATCATCCATTGCAATGCGTTCAAGTTCCGCTATCACGCTTGCCGCATCGCTATTATTGTCGTTTAAGAAAAGCGGCATCGTGCTTCCCGTTTCCTTATCCCAATACAGTGAGCCTTTTATCACTTTCAGTGATTGCGCTATATCTTGCGCTACCATTGCAGCTTCGGATACGAGCTTCACGTCCCCGTCAGCGGTAAACACAATGTCATCATCTTGCAATAAAAAATCCGTACCCCAGTCCATTTACATCACCTTAATACCGACAGGATTAGGAATACCCTTTGCCGTTCCTGCTACTTCTATCACCACCGTCCCAGCAGGTATTTCTGCGCACTTTATCTGGTCGGTAATCGCGTGTG
>CAUVHB010000110.1:0-5449 GCA_963551335.1 uncultured Treponema sp. | reverse complement strand
TATGTTTATATTCAAGCCAAAGCTCGTCTTCCGGTCTCGTATCTAAACTGACATTACCCATATTATATCAATACCCACCCTCTAATCTTCAGTTGCTAAAACGGTTCTGATTGCCTGAGCCATTACTTTAGTATCAGTACCATCAGTCTGAATACCCGTCATCGAAAAACCGCTGCTGTTCGTCGGTACATTGCCATCAATAGTATCACTATTTTCTGTAAAATCATCATCGGCTATAAAAGACCCCATATTGGGCAAATCTGATATGTCGCCATCCTCTTGAGAATCGCCATCAAATGAAAGAGGAGGAGCATCCGAAAATTCAGATTCTTTATGTATGCTATCATCCGACAAGTCTGGTGTAGGAGTATCAGAACTCGCACCCGTACTATGCGGTTCAGCTTTTGTTCCCGCAAGATTTGGCGTGGTCGTGCTGTTGTCGACCGATGATGACGAACCCACACTCACGTCATCATCAAGCGTGATATTGATATTTGATCCGGAAGAACTATCCACTACGTCTGCGGTCTCTGATGGCGCGGAATGTGTAAAAAGATCGGGGATGAATCGCTCGAGGAGGATGCGGGCGCATAATACAAAGCTACCAGCGCCTACGCCAGCGATAAGCCCTCTCCCTAAAATATGTAAGAACCGTACCCCGCTTATCAGTCCGATAAGCATAGATAAAACGCATGTCGCACCGGCAATGATTAAGGGAGCTTTTAGCTTTAACACGGACAAACCTCCACTACACTAGCTTATGCGAATTTCTATCTCTCGTCAAGGTATTGTTGGAAATTCTTCAGGGCAAATGCACCGTAGCGGTCGTGTCCGTATCAGCGCAGCATTTTTTTGATAGAGCCGAAAACACCGCGAGTAATTTCCCGTCCAACTGAGCGGGTCATACTGTCAACCAGTATCCTGCCTAACCGGTCTGTAGTGCTTTGATTTTTCCGTTTCGCAGCTTCTTCCAACCTTAATTTTGCCGCTTCCGCTCTCGCTTTGGCGTTTTCGGCTCGTATCAGAGCCGCTTCCTCTTTTGCCTTTGCCGCATTTTCTTTTGCAAGCTGTTTTTCCTCGGCTTGGCGCGTTGCGGCTTCAGCCTGTTCGGTAAACTGTTTGGTAAGAATCTCGTAGGCGGATTCCCTATCGATTGGATCCTTGTATTTGTATAACAGGGGAGACTCTTCGACCAGCGCTGTGATTTTAGCGCTGTCGATAACGCCTATTTTACTGTGAGGAGGCGCAATAAGAGTCCGCTGCGTTACGGAAGGGCTGCCGTCCTGCTGCAAAACGGAAACGAGTGCTTCGCCGGTTTTAAGCTGCGTGATAACTTGAGCGGTATCGAACGCAGGATTGATGCGGAAGGTCTCGGCGGCAAGGCGTATGGCTTTTGCGTCCTTAGGAGTAAACGCCCGCAATGCGTGCTGAATCTTATTCCCTAACTGACCGAGGATGTCTTCGGGAATATCGGCAGGATTTTGAGTAATGAAAAAGACCGCAACGCCTTTCGAGCGGATTAAACGCATAATTTGCTCAATTTTTTGAAGCAATACCTTTGAGCTGTTATCAAACAACAAGTGAGCTTCATCAAAGAAAAAAACGATTTTTGGTTTTTCAGCATCACCAATTTCAGGAAGATGTTCGTAAAGTTCGGATAAGAACCACAGCAAAAAGGTTGAATACAGCATGGGTTTTTGGTACAGTTTAACGGCATTTAATATATTGATATAGCCCTGCCTGTCCGATGTTTGCTTAAAAAAATCATTGATATCTAAAGCCGGTTCTCCGAAAAAATTATCGGCTCCTTCATTTTCGAGCGTTAAAAGATTCCGCTGAATTGCCCCTATCGAGGTATCGGAAATATTACCGTATTGTAATTTTAATTCCTGCTTATGTTCACTGATATAATGGAGCATCGCTTTAAGATCCTTTAAATCCAAAAGCAAAAGACCGCTCTCATCCGCGACACGGAATGCGATATTCAATACACCGGTTTGCACTTCGTTAAGGTCTAAAAGGCGCGAAAGCAACAGCGGTCCCATTTCGGAAATCGTAGTGCGTATGGGGTGTCCCGTTTCTTGTAAGATACTCCACATCTGCACGGGATACCTTTTAAATTCAAAGTTTGAAATATGTAAGAGACTGAGCCGCTCTTGCAGTTTAACGCTCGATTCGCCTTTTTCGGCAAAACCGCACAGGTCGCCTTTCACATCCGGTAAAAACACCGGCACGCCTAAATCGCTGAATGCTTCTGCAATTACTTTGAGCGTAACGGTTTTTCCGGTACCGGTAGCCCCCGTAATAAGTCCGTGTCTATTTGCCCTCATCGGTAAAAGTTCAACCGCAGTTTCGCCGCGGCCTAAAAAAATTGCTTCGCTCATAATGCATCCTTATAATGGTAATATAGAAAAAGAATCGGGGCTTCTTTACAACCTTAGTTTTAGAGATTTCCCTGAAATTTAATCAGCCTGTAAAATTTTTTAGCGAAAAACACAAGAAAGGTCAATGCCGGCGAGGATTTCTACTCTATGTCCGCTTAACTCGTTTAAAGAGTTCCTCACGGGTTAGCACAATCCAGATTGGGCGACCGTGCGGACAGATGGGTTCGGGAAGTTCAAAGGCTTGCGCCGCAATGCGCTGCTGGGTTACAGGGTCAAGGATAGCATGATCCTTACAGGCAGCGCGGCAGGCAGCCGAGGCTAAAATCTGATAGAGGATATCTCCGGCATTTTTACGGACGCCGATAATGTCGCGGATAAGATCACGTTCCGTGCCTGTCCACCGTGCCGGTACGGCGGTTACCTGCCATACGCCTGCCCCTTCATCGGAGAGGGCAAAGCCTGCCTGACACAACAGCTCCTGATGTTTTTTGATAAACGCATCATCTTCCTCCGACGAGGTGATAATGCGATAGGGGATTAACAGCTCCTGCGCGCCGCCGGTATTGTGCCGTAGCTGCTCAAAGATAATCCGCTCGTGGGCGGCATGCTGGTCGATTAAATACAGCGCATCGTTTTTTTCTACGGCGATAAAGGTACCGGCAACCTGCCCGAGCAGCTTAAAATCCGCAGGGGGGATATCCGGCGGCGACTGTAGATACGCTGCCGTACCCGTAGCCGCAGGCGATGGAATAAGACGCTCCCCTGCCGAATGGTTAACCGCCGCGGCTGCCGCTATTTGACGGAATGCGCTGCCGTATCCGCTCTGTGCTGTACGCGGTTCCGCGTAAGCGTCAGACAAACCGCTGTCGTATCCGTCGCGGGCGTAGTCATACTCAAGAACCGGCGTACTGGCATCATTTCCGTTTGCCTTTCCGTATTTGGCGCCGTCATCAGCTGCGGTATTACCGGTTGTACCAGCATAACCGGTATGTACAGCGCCGGAAAGAGCGGCGCTCCCACTATATCCATAGGTGCCGGCTTTAGAGCTTGCAACAGTACCGGCGCTTTTGCCATATCCATATTCGGCAGCCGGTGTGCCGGCGTGCGGCGGAGGATATGAGCCTTTTGGCGCTGAGTGCTTTTGCGCAAGAGCTTCGGCATACAGTCTATTCTGCTCGCTCCATGCTGAATACGGTGCGCTATCTGGCATCGCACGACTTCGTTCCATCTCCGGCGCTGTCCCACCATGCTTGAAATCCAAGGGGCGGGTAAGACTGGGGTCGTACTTCTCTTTTAAGAGGCTTGCAACGGTATGCTGCCGGTAGAAAGAGCCGACAGCGCTGCTGACGGCATGGTGAAGCGCACTATAATCTTGAAAGCGCGCCTCTTTTTTTGCCGGGTGAATGTTAAAGTCCACGCGGGAAGGCGCTACCGTTAAGAATAAAAACGCAACGGGATGTCCACCGTTGGGGAAATACCCTTCGCTGCCGTACTCGATTGCCTGTGTAAGCCCGAACTCGGTAATTCTTCTGCCGTTGACAAATACCATGATGGCGCGTTTGTCGCTGCGGACAACATCAGGGCTACCGAGTACGATGCGGAACGAAAAATACTCGCCGCTTCCTTCAAGTTCAAAAAAGAGCGCTTCGGGTTCTTTAAACGAAAAAGCTGCAAGACAGCGTTCCCTCAGCGACTGTGCCGGCGGGAGTAGAAAGCGGAGCGTACCGTCCGCGATAAAGCGCATCTCGATGCGGTAATGCGGCAGAGCCTTATCCAGAAAGATTGTCCGGCACAGCGCAGTCTCGGCAGCCGCCCGCTTTAAAAACTGCTTGCGGGCAGGAAAATTTTCAAAGAGATTTTCTACCTGCACCACCGTACCGGCATGTAAACGCGCCGGAAGAATCTTTCCGAGCTGCAATTTCCATGCGGCGGGACCGCTCCGCGTCGAGATAATTTCCAGATCGCTCACCGCTTTAATAGAAGAAAGCGCTTCACCGCGAAAACCGAGGCTGTGCAGAGAGAGCAAATCTTCCGCGGTGGAAATTTTGCTCGTTGTATGGGTATCGGTGCAAATAGCAAGGTCTTCGCGGCTCATCCCGCAGCCGTTATCCGTAACGCGAATGCGGTCGATACCGCCACCAGAGATTTCTACCTGCACCTTTGAAGCGCCCGCGTCGATTGCATTGTCTAAAAGCTCGCGGATAACGGCGGCAGGGCGGTCTATCACCTCCCCCGCTGCAATCTTCCGCGCTGTTTCAGGGTCAAGCGTTTTTACCGGCTTGTACACCGCGGAAGCGTTATCAAGAAAGCTCGCAGTCTGCGGTGGATGGTATGGCGGAGCTATTTCAGAGGAATCTGTTTGAACCGTCGACTGATTCGGTATATTACCTGCAGAGGAGTTAGCGGAATCGGAAACTGCATCCGTATCATTATAGCGAACACTGTCAGATAGTTTAGATGGTTGAGGCGCGGTATCCATAAGCGTTATATATCATCAGTCGAAAAGAGTTCAAGCTCAGGCTTATCCTGCGGCTGCACCGGCTGATTCATCAATATCTGCACTTTACTTTCTATTTTATCAATATCTTTTTCCAGCGTTTTAGCAAGTTTTATCCCCTCTTCAAAAGCCGCAAGAGCCTCTTCCAACGGGAGATCGGCGCTTTTAATCTTTTCACTAATTTCTTCAAGACGGGCTAACCGTTCTTCAAATTTTTTCAATATCCGCTCCTTCGATAATCACAACAATCGCATCGGACTGTTTTTAGCACCCGCACGAATAAACCACGGTGATGATTATAAAATTATTTTATGACTTTATAATCATTTATATGAAATGTAAAGACTCTCATTTTTTCCATTCATTATTTCTACTTCAAACGTATGTGTTTCTGACGAAATGATATTCACCATTCTTGAATATTTTCCAATTAGAACTTTTCTTATAATCTTTTTTATATTGATTATATTCTTCATTTGAAATTTTTATTGTATATGGGAACCTCTAAAAATCATCAAGCCTATCGGCTTGTTCTGTAAGGAAATGGCTTATCATATCCGCTCAAGCG
>CAUVHB010000109.1:0-5470 GCA_963551335.1 uncultured Treponema sp. | reverse complement strand
GGTTGTGCCTATTTTGTTGGGAAAAGCATTTTCTGAAAAAAATCTGCCGCCGTATACCTCTGGACAAGTATAGCCAAATTATTATACAGTAGTCAGATATTCGCTGAATAGTAAAGATTTTTCAAGGATTACATTTTGAGAAAAGGAGTATAATAAAATGATAGGGAAGAATGTACCCGCCCCGCCGAAATCTATTTTTATTTTGAATTTTTTCATCTTTAACGGTACATTTTTGTTTACTTTTTTGTACGCATCGTATACACGGATCGTTCCCATAGATGAACTGGCGAAATTCTCTTCGTCGTTGCCCTCTCTTATTACACTTGTCCTCAACCTCGCAACGCCGCTTGTTGTTTATAAAATGTTCACCCAGATGCTGGAAACATATCAGCCGGATGCCGATGGTATTGAAAAAGCAAACAAAACGGTGGCGCTCTGTTCTAAAATAAGTTTGGCAGTACCCGTTATTCTTACCCCGGTAGCAGTGCTTGCTGCAATGCTTTGGCTCGGTATCTATTCGCCCGCAAAAATAATTGCCTGTGTTTTGGGCTCTGTAGGCTGCATGAATTTTGTTTCGCTTTTTTTCTATATATTGTGGCTAAAGCGGTTTGAACGTTATTTGTCGTTTTTGCCCTTTGAACAAAAGCATATCACCATGTCTTATACTACCCGCACTATGTTGATAAGCTATTTTCTGTTTTCTGCCATTATCTTGTTGTGTGTATCCCCATTCATTGCAATGCTGTATAACGGTTTATCGCTCCTTCACACCTTACAAAGGATTGCTCCAATCGCCCTCTTAACTCTTTCTGTCGCCCTTTCTGTCAGTTATATCATGTATAGCGGGGTCAGTAAGACTATTGACGAAGTAATGGATTTTACCGATACGCTTGCCTCGGGGAATTTTGTTGTTGATACATTGGAGGTAAAACGGCGGGATGTATTAGGACTTCTTGCGAGCAGGGTCAATGTTTTCCACAGCAATATCGTTGAACTCCTTTCCGGGGTAAAAAAGAATACGCAAGAGATGGATGAAGTGGGGGCGCTTCTTTCTACCAATGCAGAAGAGACCGCGAGTTCCATTAACCAAATCAGCGCCAATATCGAAGGGGTAAAACAGCAGGCAATGACTCAGGCGACAGGCGTTACCGAAACCGCTGCCACGATGGAAGAAATTATCCGCACGATAAAGCAGTTGAACGGGAGTATCGATGTGCAGGCTTCATCGGTTGCGCAATCTTCATCGTCGATTGAAGAGATGGTTGCCAATATCGCTTCCATCACACAGACCATTGATAAAACGGATGATTCCATCATCGAACTGGTAGCGGCAACGGGTGCAGGAAAAGATGCGGTGGCAACATCGAATAATGTAGCGCAAAAAATTTCGGAGGAGTCAGGCGGTTTAATTGAAGCAAGTAATGTTATTCAAAATATTGCGAGCCAGACAAACCTTTTGGCAATGAATGCCGCAATCGAAGCAGCCCATGCAGGGGAGGCGGGAAAAGGGTTCGCTGTGGTTGCCGACGAAATCAGAAAATTGGCGGAAGAATCTTCAGCGCAAGGCAAAAACATCACGACAACGTTGAAAACGCTCAGCTCCGAAATTGAAACTTTGTCGCAGTCGTCAAGAACGGTCGAAGAAAAATTCAACGCCATTTTTACGCTTTCGGAACATGTAAAAACGATGAGCGCGAATCTTATGGCTGCAATGAAAGAACAGGAGAACGGTAGCCGCGAAGTGCTGTCCGCAATGAGAGACATCAATTCCGTAACGCAAGAAGTACAGGCTGGCTCTGCCGAAATGTTGCGCGGCGGGGAACAAGTTGCCGAGGAAATGCGTAAACTGGATAACTTAACTAGAATTATTACCGACAGTATGAATGAAATGGCAAGCGGTGCGGTACAGATAAGTAACGCTGCACAAGAAGTCAATGAAATTACACAGCGGAATAAAGATGCAATCGATAACTTAACGATGGAAGTTGGAAAGTTCAAGGTGTAGGGAACCTCTCTCACCACATTGATTTTTAAAAGATGCCCTATAGCTAGTATCTGATAAGGGAAAATGCTTGATAATCAAAAGCAAAGCGCATCTGAAAAAGCGAGGCTTTTTCAGATGCGCTTTTGTTGTTTTAAGGATGTGCGGTGGATCGTTTTATGTGACTGTCCTGTATCTCTTATCTTTTCTCGTTGATAAAGACACGCGGCACACGCTTATGGATGCCGCAGGTGATTTCGTAGGGTATTGTGCCTGCGATATCTGCCAATGTTTGCGCGCTGTTATCCTGTGGGGCAGGGCCAAAGATGCACACTTCATCCCAGCGTTGAACCCACGGGTGTGCGCCGAGGTCAACCATACATTGATCCATACATATTCTACCGACAATGGGGAAAAATTCGTTGCCGATGCGTACTTTTAGCCCGGGCGAAAGCGCACGGCGCAAACCATCTGCGTATCCAATCGGAAGGGTTGCAATATAGGTATCCTGCGGCGCCGCCCAGTTGCGCCCGTAAGAGACACAAGTCCCCGCGCGTATCTGTTTTATCAGCACTACCTGTGTTACTAGCTCCATCACTGGTTTGACATCGAGAGCGGTTGCTGCGCCCTGTATGGGCAGGTACCCATAAGCGAGTAGTCCCGGGCGCACCATATCGAACTGAGCTTCCGGCAGCAGCTGTACCGCGCCAGAGTTGGCAGCGTGGACAAGCGGAATGCGTATGCCCGTTTGCCTAATTGCTTCGATAGCATCGCGAAAACGTTCCAGCTGGTTTTTTGTAAAGGCGCGGTCTGATTCTGCATCGGAGTCCGCAACGGCAAAATGGGTGGCAACGCCTTGCAGCCGCAAATGCTTTGCTCGCACAATTTGGGTTGCAAGCTTTACCGCCTCCGACGGTTTGCAGCCTATCCTGCTCATACCAGTATCGATTTTAAGGTGTACCGCAACGGTTTTCTTTTGAGCATCAGCTGCGCGGTTGAGCTCATTGATAAATTCTTCATCGATAACGAGCGGTTCCAGTTTATAGTCAATAATAGAATCTATTTCTTCCAAAATCGGCAGGCTGAGCGAAATAATCGGAGCGACAATCCCTGCTTCCCGCAGTTCAATACCTTCCTGCACGGAAGCAACCGCAAGGTATGAAACGCCTGCTCGGATGGCTGTAATCGCCGTTCTGATAGCGCCGTGTCCGTATGCATCCGCTTTGACCGGTAGGCATATCTTTGTTTCCGGCGCAAGCGTTTGTTTGATTTGCTTAATATTATGTTCCAGATTATCCAGATGGATAATCGCTTTTGTTGCACGCATGGGCAGCATTGTACCTCAAACGTCGAAAAATTGCAATTTATACATGGAAGACTTAAAAATGATTATTTTTTGTAACCCTTGTTTAACCCTTGACATTATTTTTGCAAGTGATATACTAGCGGCACATTTGTAAGTTTCAGTTAAATTAGTCGAGGGGCTTATGTACAGCATACAAAAAAATAAACATATTTTTACCGCATTTTTGTTTGTTCTTGTATTCACTTTTATCCCACGTATTGGGCTGCACGCTGCAGACGGCGAGGAAACGTTCGATTCGTGGACTAAAATCGTCAAAAAAATGGAAGTGCACTTGAATAATGCCTACGATCTTTACATTCAAGGAAAAGCAAAAGAAGCGTATGATGAGGTGAACGTTGCATATTTTCGCTTCTATGAATCGAAGGGAATGGAAAAGATAACGATGGGTTATCTTTCCGGCGCGCGCAAAACTACTGTCGAAAATGCGTTTTACGAATACCGCCGCAATGTGTACAGCGATAAAGACAACGAGATGGTAAAAGCGCATAAGGATAAGCTCATCGAAATGCTCTATCACGATGCAGCTGAGCTGGACGGTACCTTGGATAAAAACGATAAGCAGACAGAAGATAGCGCCAAGTCCGCAGTGATTGCAACATTTATTTCTTCTTTTGTGCTTGTCTTACGAGAGGGCTTGGAAGCCATCCTTGTTATCGCGGCTATTATTGCGTATCTAGTAAAAACAGGAAAGAAAAAATACATTGGTTCAGTCTATATCGGCGCCTTAGGCGGCGTTCTGGTGAGTGTGCTGCTTGCCTTTATATTCAGTGCGGTTGCCGGAGCGCAAAGCGGTATTGCACAGGAGATATTTGAAGGCGTCGGTATGTTTGTCGCCGTTGTGGTGCTCTTTTATGTCAGCAATTGGATGCTTTCAAAGTCGGAAACAGAGGCATGGGAAAAATACATCAAATCCAAAGTCGAAACCTCTGTTACGACCGGAAACCAATGGGTGCTGATTTTTGCCGCTTTCCTTGCAGTTGCCCGCGAAGGCGCTGAGCTGATTTTGTTTTTCCGCGGAGTTCCCATCCACGGGGCAAGCGGACAACGGGCAATGATTTTGGCGATTGTCCTTTCAGCGCTGGTACTCGTTGCGGTATTCCTTGCATTCCGGTTCTTAACGGTAAAACTGCCGCTCAAACCGTTCTTCTTGGTAACCAGTATTTTGATGTATGCAATGTGCTTTTCATTTACCGGAAAAGGCGTTTCGGAGCTGCAAGCGGCGGGTGTCGTGAACAAGACCGTTATTCCGTGGATGGGCTTTGAAATGGACTTCCTCGGTATTTATGCAACGTATGAAAGTCTTATTCCGCAGATTATCGTACTTGCAGTGATTATTATGATGTCGGTGATATATGCACAGAAAAATAAAAAACAACGCGCTCAAATTGAAGCTGAAAAGGCAAAGCTTGAGCAAAAGTAACAGTTTTTTCGATTGTCCGTATGTCTTGAAAACAGTCGGTTCTCGGAAAGGCTTTCGTTAAGTATGAAACAAAAAGAAACTAAAGATATATTACAGGAGGATAGTTTCAAAATGAAGAAAACAGTATCTTTTCTTTTTGCACTGATGGCAATCGCCTTTGTGCTTGCATCATGTGAAAAACCTGCGCAAAAGCAGGAAACGGCACAACCTGTCGCGGAGCAAAAGCCCGCGGCTCCTGCACCGACTGAAGAGGCGGCCGCAGGTTTTGATGAGTTCCCGATTGGGGATGAACAGGATGTCGGACCGCTCCATGTCGGCGGTGTCTACTTCCAGCCGGTTGATATGGAACCAGCCGGCAACAGCCTTTCCAAGAACGAGGCCGACTGCCACATTGAAGCGGATATCCACGCAAATGATGTGGGTAAAGGGCTCGGTTATGGTGTTGGCGACTTTGTTCCGTATCTCCATGTGAAAGCATACATCCAAAAGCAGGGATCGAGCAAGGTGCAGGAAGTTGCCTTTATGCCGATGAATGCCGATGACGGTCCTCACTACGGTGCAAACATGAAGTTTGAAGAAGGACTTGGTAAGTACACTGTTAAGTTCGAAATCAAGGCTCCGGGCAATGACTACCTGCTGCACGTTGATAAAGAAACCGGTGTTACCAGCCGTTTCTGGACTGAGCCGCTCATCGTTGAATGGA
>CAUVHB010000108.1:0-5487 GCA_963551335.1 uncultured Treponema sp. | reverse complement strand
TCCTTGAAATGTCAACCTTTTGTGTACAATGCCCGTATTTAACCGGTGTATTGGTATGTGTGTACTCTTTTTACTGTTTCAGAATCAGACTATCCAGTCTTTCAATGGCATATCCTCTTTTACTTTACTACAAGTCCGATGTTCATTATCTATCGTAAATATTTGAGCGTGTTATTCAATGGGCTCAGGTTACGATGTAAAAAAGTAGGTGCATTTAATCCGCTTAGTTCAGGAACATAATCAATCATAAAAAAATTTAGGTCTTCCAAAATATTTTTAGTTTTTTTCTTGCGTTTTCTCCGATTCTATGGGATACTAAAGGTAGTGCAAATATCTTTGCGTTGCGTATCCATGGCAACCGTAGCGGAACTATTTCAAACGGTTGCCTTCCTTGTGTACGAAATTTTCGATAAAATTTCGTACACTTTTATGTTACAAGAAGGGTAAACGCATCATTTGCATAATAAAAAAACCCCCATAATAACTGTGGCTGTCACACATTTTTAATCCCAAAGATTTTCAACTGTGTTTCAACAGCCTATTTTATACTGCGGGGCTGTTAAAACCTAAATCTGATGCGTTTACCCAAGTATGGAGGGTCACCTGTATGGTATTAGTTGGAAACGGTATGCTTATCACCCGCGATCCGAACAAGCCTTTTATCGAAAACGGCTGTGTTTGCATTGAGGGAAGTTCAATCAAAGAAGTCGGCGCCGATGCCGAATTGCGGGCAAAGTACCCCGCAGCGGAATATATCGATGCAAAAAAGCGGTGCATCATGCCGGCCTTTATCAATACGCATCATCATATCTATAGCGCTTTTGCTCGTGGCATTGCGTTAAAAAATTACAATCCGCAAAATTTTTTGGACATTTTGGAAGGGATGTGGTGGCATCTTGATAACAACCTCCTTTTAGAGGATACAAAATACAGCGCTTACACAACGCTGATTGACTGTATTAAAAACGGCGTAACCACGGTGTTTGACCATCATGCAAGTTACGGAGAGACAACGGGAAGTCTTTTTGCCCTTGCGGATGTTGCCGAAGAGCTTGGTTTGCGGGTGAACCTTTGTTATGAAGTTTCCGACCGGAACGGCGAGGCGGAGATGAAAAAAGCGGTTGCCGAAAATGCTGAATTTATCCGCGCGTGTCAAAAAAAGAAAAATCCCAAGCAAACAGCGATGATGGGGTTGCATGCCGCATTCACCTTGTCGGATAAAACGCTCGAATACTGCGCTTCTCAGCTGCCGGCGGGCGCAGGCTACCACATCCATGTTGCGGAGGGGATGTCCGATGTGTTCGATTCACTACAGAAACACGGAAAGCGAGTTGTGCAGCGCCTCTACGATTTTAACATCCTCGGCAAAAACACCTTTGCCGTACACTGTATCCACATCAATCCTTTAGAAATGGATTTATTGAAAGAAACGGATACGATGGTCGTGCATAACCCCGAATCGAATATGGGCAATGCAGTCGGCTGCCCGCCGGTGTTGGAAATCTTTAAGCGCGGCATTTTGATCGGGCTCGGTACGGACGGCTATACGAGCGATATGCTTGAATCGTACAAGGTTGCGAATATTCTGCACAAGCATAACACCTGCGATGCCACGGCTGCGTGGACGGAAATCCCCGAAATGCTGTTTACCAATAATGCAAAGATTGCCGCGCGGTATTTTGACGGTGAACTTGGCGTCTTGAAAGCGGGAGCGAATGCGGACGTAATCGTTACCGACTATAACCCGCTCACCCCCCTTCATGCCGGTAACGCGAACGGCCACATCCTGTTCGGGATGAACGGTCGCAGCGTGGTAACCACTATCGCGGCAGGCAAGGTATTGATGAAAGATCGCGTTGTTACCGTCGCCGACGAAGAAGCCGTCTTTGCCAAAGCACGGGAAGTCAGCGCCGCCCTGTGGAAGAGGTTGTAGAAAGTAATCTCCCCGGTATTCACAAGAGTATGCATCTGAGGAACATCGGGATTATGTATATAAACGAAGCAGTTGTTCGGACTGCAATTGTATCGAATTTACAATGATACAAGGGAGAAAATAGAGTATGAGTGATAGAATGAACCCGATACCATTCAAGAATTTGATGGAATGGATTAAAACGGAGTATCAAACCGAAGGGACAATTTTCGGCGTTAAAAAACTGTACCGAGCCGATACCAACCGCTCTTTGGAGCTGTTCGGGCAGCGGTTTGAAAATCCGCTCGGGCCTGCTGCAGGGCCGCACACGCAGTTGGCGCAGAATATCGTAGCCGCCTATGCTGCGGGCTGCCGGTTCTTCGAGCTAAAAACCGTCCAGAAAATAGATGGAGAAGACCTGCCGGTTGCAAAGCCGTGTATCAATGCGGCGGACGAATGTTACAATGTCGAATGGTCTACCGAGCTGCGTGTGCCGCAGGCTTTTGACGAATACGTCAAGGCGTGGTTTGCGCTCAAAGTGATTTCTCAAGAATACGGTTTCGGCAGCCCCGATGGTTTTATCTTTAACATGAGCGTCGGCTACGACCTTGAAGGGATTAAGACCCCGAAAGTTGACGCCTTTATCGAAGGGATGCGGAACGCCTCAAATACGCCGGTGTGGAAGGAATGTATCGACTATCTTTTAAGCCATACCGACTTGTTCCCGTCAGTGTCGGAGGCTTTCCTCCGTGGGTTGCCGACACAGGTGTGCACCTCCATTACGCTTTCTACCTTGCACGGTTGTCCGCCCGCCGAAATCGAACGCATTGCGATGTACCTTATCACGGAAAAACACCTCCATACCTATATCAAGTGTAACCCCACGCTGCTCGGCTACGAATTTGCCCGTGACCGGATGAACAAGATGGGCTATGAGTACGTTCAGTTTGACGATCATCACTTTAAAGATGATTTACAGTTCAGCGATGCGGTACCCATGCTTGAGCGGCTGCTGCAAGAATCTGATAAGCGTGGGCTGATGTTCGGGGTTAAGATTACCAACACCTTCCCCGTAGACATTGCCCGCGGGGAACTCCCCGGACAAGAAATGTATATGTCGGGGCGCTCGCTGTTCCCGCTCTCCATCGCCGTTGCGCTGAAACTGTCGGAAGTCTTTAACGGAAAGCTCCGTATTTCCTATTCAGGCGGCGCGGATTATTTTAACATTGCCGATATTTACGAAACGGGAATATGCCCCATTACCATTGCAACAACGATTTTAAAACCGGGCGGATACGCGCGCTGCAGCCAGCTGGTTAACGAGCTGACCGCCAAGCCGTTTAACAAGGATTTTTCTATCGACGTTGAAAAACTGCGCCGCCTTTCAAATGCCGTTGTTGAAAACCCGCGTCATCGCAAATCGGTCAAGCCCGAAGCCTTTCTCAAGATTCCGGCAAAGGTGCCGCTTGCCGACTGCTTTGCCGCTCCCTGTATTTCCGGCTGTCCGATCAATCAAGATATTCCCGCCTATATCAGGCTCACCGGCGAGGAAAAATACGAAGAAGCGCTCCGCGTTATCACGGATAAAAACCCGCTGCCGTTCATCACCGGTACGATCTGTAATCACCGCTGTATGACCGGCTGTACCCGCAATTTCTATGAAGATCATGTGCATATCCGTGCCGTTAAACTCGAAGCGGCGCGCCATGCGATCGAGACTTTGAAACAAAACATAAAGGCGCAAAAACCGGCGCAGAAAAACGGAGCGAAGGTTGCCGTTATCGGAGCCGGCCCTGCCGGTCTTGCCGCCGCTTATTTCTTAACCCGCGACGGAGCGGATGTTACCGTATTTGAAAAGAAAGCGCGCGCCGGCGGTATCGTGCAGTACGTCATTCCTGAGTTCAGAATCCCTGCCGCGTCGATTGGGCAGGACGTTGAGCTTGCATCTTCCTTCGGCGCTTCCTTCGTGTATAACAGCGAGCAGCGTTCTGTGGAAGCGCTCAAAAAACAGGGCTTTACCTATGTTGTGTTTGCCATCGGTGCGTGGAAGCAGAGTACGCTTGCCTTGCAAAAAGGCGCGGCGGCAAACGTTATCGAATTTCTTGAACAGGCGAAGCAAGCCCCCGAAACGCTTAAGCTGGGGAAAAACGTCGTTATCCTCGGCGCGGGAAACACCGCGATGGATGCCGCCCGTGTCGCAAAGCGCACCAAGGGCGTTGAACATTCCTTTATCGTATACCGCAGAACCAAGCAGTTTATGCCTGCCGATGCGGAAGAATTGGAACTTGCGTTGGAAGACGGGGTTGAATTTAAGGAATTGCTTGCTCCTGTTTCGTATGAAAACGGTATTTTGCGCTGCGAAAAGATGAAGCTCGGTGAACGGGACGCAGACGGTCGGCAAAAACCGGTACCGTCGGGCGAGTTTGTAAACATCCCAGCTGATACCGTTATCGCCTCTATCGGCGAAAAAATCGACACCGATCTCTTTGCGGAATCCGGCATTGCGCTGGACGGGAAGGGTAGGGCGCAATACAATCCGGCTACGTTTGAAACGAACGTGAAAAACGTGTACGTCATCGGGGATTGCGCCGCGGGGCCTGCCACGGTTGTACAGGCTATTGCCGATGCCACCAAAGCGGCAGAGGCGATTATCGAGTCGGTAAAAGCCCCTGCGTGGACGGCGCAGTTTACCGCGCTGAACTACAATCCCGTTACCGAATCGGCATACTCAAAGCGGGCGATTCTGATGCCGATGAACCTTGCCGGTTCAGGTGGCGTTGCACAAGAGAGCGTCCGCTGTTTGGAATGCTCAACGGTCTGCGAATCATGCGTCGATGTATGCCCGAACCGCGCGAACCTTGCGCTTACCGTACCCGGTATGCGTATGAAACAGATTGTTCACGTAGACGGTATGTGTAACGAATGCGGCAACTGCGCGACATTCTGCCCCTACGAAAGCGCCCCGTACAAAGACAAGTTCACGCTGTTCCATTCAGAAAAAGATTTCCTCGACAGTACGAACGAAGGTTTTCTCTATCTTGATGGCGCGCGCAGCCGATGCCGAGTGCGGCATTCTGGAGAAGTCCGCGACATCACGCTTGCAACGGAAACGGTTCTTCCCAAAGAGCTTTTGCACATTATCACTGCGGTAAAGACTCACTACGCCTATTTACTGTAGGTTCAGTCGAACGCTAAAAAAATGAAAAGGCACCCGTATCGAAAGATGAGGATGCCCTACTTTTGATCAAATAGTGGCTGCATCGCGGGGTGGTGATTACGGTTCTCTTCCTTAAAATGCAACAACTGAACAAAGTGTTAACTTTGGAAGTTGTTGCATTGCGCCGTTTCGGAAGCGAAGTTGAGAAACGGCATACGATGAGCGAGTTTGCGGTAAGCAAACTCGACGTGTTTTTCAGCCGCGCTATTTCAGCGGCTGAAAATAAGCTTTCTTTAAAATGCAACAACTGAACAAAGTGTGAACTTTGGAAGTTGTTGCATTGTGCCGTTTCGGAAGCGAAGCTGAGAAACGGCATACGATGAGCGAGTTTGCGGTAAGCAAACTCGACGTGTTTTTC
>CAUVHB010000107.1:0-5506 GCA_963551335.1 uncultured Treponema sp. | reverse complement strand
ATTGTAAATACCTACAGCGAAAAAAAAGTGGCGGATTTACTCTACCTCTCTGCGGAAGAACGCTTTTCGCGGTCTATTGCCCGCGCTATTGTCGCAGAACGGGAAAAGCGCCCTTTTACGGAAGCGCGGCAATTGAGCAAAACCGTGTTTCATGCGGTTCCTGCCCGTTTTAGGCACGGTCCCATACACCCTGCAACAAAGACATTCCAAGCGTTGAGGATTGCCGTCAACAGCGAGCTTGACCGGCTGCCGCGCCTGTTGGAAAAAGCTTTTGCGTGTCTTGCGACAGAGGGCAAAATGGGCGTTATTTCCTTTCATTCGCTGGAAGACCGCATTGTTAAACTTTTTTTTAGAGACCTTGCAAAAAGCTGTATTTGCCCGCCTGAAATGCCGATATGTACCTGTGGAGGCGTGCCCCGTGCAGCGTTGCTTACTAAAAAACCGGTTGGTCCCTCCGCCGAAGAGACTGCCTGTAATGCGCCGTCCCGCAGTGCCCGGCTCCGCGTCATCAAAAAGCTCTCTTTGAGGAGGTCGTAACCGATGAAACACCTGTTAGCTTTGATACTTACCGTCAGTATTCCGTGTCTGTTTTTCTTCACCGTTAAGCAGTCGCAGGTCTATAATGCACTTGAACGAGAAGTGAACGCATATAATGATGAACAGAATCGTCTGATTGCGGAAAACAAACGGAAGATTTCGGCTATTTCCATCCTCTCTAAACCGCAGCGGATAGAAAAAATTGCTGTGGAAGAATTGGATATGCATAAAGCGGACTCCTCTCAAATTATCCGCATCTCCTTAGATAAGGAAAAGAAGGGATAGCGCCATGTTGTTGGGTTGGGAGGCTCTCTGCAAGGCAATTGCAGGAACATTTATTTGCAATTACTCTCCTTATCTAGGTTTTGACTCTGTTACGACAGACAGTAGAGCTGTGTCTCCTCATGCGCTGTTTATTCCGCTGCGGGGTACACAGCAGGACGGACACCGCTATATCGAACAAGCCTTGGAACACGGAGCGATCGGCGTCCTTACCGATGCAACGTACCTCAACGTCCACGCAAACACCCAACAGATTCTCGCCCTGTGTCAAAAATATCAGGCAGTCTGTATCCGCGTTGAGCATACGCTGAAGGCATTGCAGGATGCCGCGGCAGCCTATATGGAACAATTCCCGCAGCTCCTTAAAATCGGGGTAACCGGTTCAAACGGTAAAACAACGACAAAAGAACTGCTTGCCGCCATCTTTGCGCAGCAATACCGCACCGTAAAAAATGAAGGCAACCTCAATTCCGAAACAGGGCTGCCGCTGTCGGTTTTTACCGTAACGAAAGAACATGAAGTAGGCATTTTTGAACTTGGTATGAATCGGAAGGGAGAAATTGCGGAGCTTGCGGCTGTCCTTAAGCCGGACATCGCTGTGATTACCAATATCGGCACCGCTCATATTGGTATTCTCGGCTCCAAAGATGCGATTGCCTACGAAAAAAAAGAAATTTTTTCCTGTTTTGATGAAAAGTCCGTCGGCTTCGTCCCCGCTGAGGATGAGTATACGGCTTTCTTAACGGAAGTACCGCACGGAACAATCTTGACCTACGGCGCTCTCTCCGGCTCCTATACCCTCCACGGACTTTCCGGCGCGGAGATACGGTATAAAGGAGAAAGCATCCATCTGCCGCTTCCGGGCATCCATAACGTACAAAACGCTTTTGCCGCAATTGCCGTTGCGGAATACTGCAACATTCCAGCGCAGTCGATAAAAGCAGGCATCGAACAGATGGAAGCCCTCTTCGGCAGGTCGCAAATTATCCACGGACCGGTAACGTATCTACTCGATTGTTATAACGCCAATCCCGATTCTATGTATGCGGGGCTTGCAGTATGCGCGAATATTTCGGTACGCGGTAAAAAGATTTATGTCCTTGCCTCGATGAAGGAGCTTGGAGCAGAATCCGCGGAAGCGCACCGCGCCGTATGTGCAGCAGCTTTTGCTTCCGACGCCGACGCGCTGTTTTTTTTCGGCACAGAAATGTGCGCCGCAGCTGATGAACAGAAAAACACCTCTACCAAACCTGTTTTTTGCTTTATAGAAGCCGAGGCGGACAAACTGAGGAACGCTTTAGACAATCTACTAAAACGGAATGATTTTGTATTCCTGAAAGGATCCCGCAGCCTTGAGCTCGAGCAGTTTGAACCGATTCTGCAAAAGGAGCGGGTATGATGCAGCACACTATCACTGTTGAAAAAAACATCAACCGCGACCGGTATAGCTTTACATTTATTCTGCTTGTGCTCATCATGGTTGGGATCGGGATTGCGGTACTCTATTCAGGTTCCCTACATTACGCCGAACGTTTTTTTGATGATTCTTCGTATTTCGTCGTCCGGCAATTCCGCAATCTCCTGATAGGCTGCATCGGTCTCATTTTTTTTTCATTTTTTAGCTTTGACCATTTACGAAAATTGCTCCCCTATCTTGTGATAGCCGGTTTTATCTTTTTACTGCTTCCTTTTATTCCGGGCATCGCCGCACCGCGAAATGGCGCTAACCGTTGGATTTCCATCGGTAACTTTGGTTTGCAGCCGTCGGAATTTATCAAGCTTTTACTCATTATCTTTCTTGCTAACTTTTTTGATAAAAAAGCGGATCAACTCGATGCACCGTTAATTTCCATATTGCCGCCTTTTTTTATTACAGCGATTTTTGTTTTTTTGGTATTTCTAGAAAATGATTTTTCGAGTGCGTTTTTTTTGATTCTCATCTTTATGGTGATGTTTTTTGCCGCAGGAGGGCCGCTCTTGTGGTTTTTGAAAGGATTGATTGTTACAATCCCCTGCTCAGTCCTTATGGTTGTTACTTCCACCTACCGGATGAAGCGCGTCCTTGCGTTTATCTCCCCCGATAGCGATCCGCTCGATACTGGGTATCAAATTAATGCAGCCCTCGAAGCGCTTGCGAGTAGCGGGCTTTACGGTACGGGAATTGGAAACGGGGTGCATAAAATTTCGAGCGTTCCCGAAATATATTCCGATTTTATTTTTGTCGCATGGGCGGAAGAAATGGGCTTTTTAGGAGTATGCGGATACCTTGCGCTTTTACTTGCATTTACTGCGGTAGCCTATCTAATTGCCTTTTCATCCAACAGCCGCTTCGGTTGTTATGTTGCATTCGGCGCCGCATCCTCAATCGTTCTTCAATCTTTTTTAAACTTAGGGGTCGTTGTCCGCCTACTGCCCGCGACCGGTATTCCACTCCCCTTTTTCTCATTTGGAGGATCTTCGCTCATTACCAGTCTTTGTCTATGTGGACTGATTATCAATGTTTCAAGTTATTCAAGAAGGAGGGCTTCTCATGTCTGATATTATCGGTTTACAAAACCACGCATATCCCGAATCGCGTCCATCTCCTCAAACCGGTAAAAAAACAAAAGGAAAGCATCTCCTTAAAATCTCTATTTTAGCGATGTTGTTGTTTTTAGCAGGATACTCCGTTTATCATCTTTTTATTTTGCCTTTTAATACAACGGCAAAAATACAAGTTTTAGGAATCAACAACATTCACGAAGCGGAGTTAAAAAAAGCAGTCGGTCTAACCGGAACAGAAAAATGGGGCACGATTGATAAAGATGTGTTGTTGCATCGAGTCGCAAGCTATCCGCTCGTTGCGGAGGCTCGGGTCGTTAAAAAATATCCTAACACGGTACTGATTGAAATAATCGAGCGGAAGCCGGTCGGCATACTGCTTGCAACAGTCGGCGGTCGCACTATCTCGATGGAAATAGACAAAACGGGAACTGTATTTAAAGCAGCCTCAGAGACAGGTTCGCAACAAATGCCCGTTATCAGCGGTCTTTCCTTTCAGACAATACGGGCGGGAATGAAAGTGCATAAGCAGCTTGTACCGCTGTTTAAACAGCTGGATCTCTTGCAGAAAAAAAATCCGGTCTTACTCAGCGAAATCTCCGAAATAAAGATTGAACAGAAAAAATACGGCGGTTTCGACCTCATCCTCTATCCGGTACAAACGCAAGTTAAGGTACGTACCGACAGTACATTGAATGAGGAACGATTGCGGTATATGATGTTGGCATTGGATGTCATACAGAAATTTGGTCTGACTGCGGAGATTGAGGAGTTGGATGTACGGGCAGGAACTGCTTCCTACCGTTTAAGAGGTGAAGCCAATGAGTGATATCATAGTTGGATTGGATATAGGTACCAGCGCAATCAGAGCTGTTGTCGCTGAAAAAATGGAAACAGGTGTTCTGCAAATTATCGGCGTGGGTACCGGCATTTCTGAGGGCTTACGGAAAGGAACAGTTGTCAATATCGAAAAAACCGTACAGGGTATCCATGAAGCGGTGGAGGCGGCGGAGATGATGTCCGGCGTGGAAATTACTCGCTGCATCACTGGCATCGGCGGCACCCATATTGAAGGAATCAATTCCCGCGGTATTGTCGCAGTTACCGATAAGGGCAAAGGAAACCGCGAAATAGACCAGCAGGACATCGACCGCGTTATAGAAGCTGCACGGGCAGTTGTTATTCCGATGGATAGGCGCGTCATGCATGTTATTCCTCAATCATATATCGTTGACGACCAACGCGGTATTGTGGATCCGCATAATGTCATCGGTGTGCGCATCGAAGCCGAGGTGCATATTATCACCGGATCGGTTACCTGCATCAAAAATATCGTAGACTGTGTTAAACGTGCCAATTTACAAGTTGATACACCGATGTATCACGGTTTGGCCGCCGTAGAATCCGTTATGACGCAGGAAGAACAGGAGCTGGGTTCGGTGCTTATCGATATCGGCGGCGGCACCACCGATATTGTGGTTATGTCCGGCGGAGCGCCGATACTTACGGCAGTACTGCCCATAGGCGGAGGTCATGCAACAAACGATTTAGCTATTGTAAAAGGGCTTTCGACCGAAACCGCGGAAAAGGTGAAGATAACCGACGGTTGCTGCTGGCAGCCGCTTTTGGAAGATAATAAATCCGTACTGATTTCCGCTCCGGGAGGACGGGCGCCGATACAGATAGAAAAAGCGGATATATGCGATATTCTGCAAGCCCGAATGGCGGAAATTTTTACCATGATAAAGGATAAGATAGCGCCTGTAACCGCTTCAAACCGATTTGCAGGCAATGTCATCCTCTGCGGCGGCGGTTCGCTTATGCCGGGCGCTACGGAACTTGCCTCCGAAATCTTCGGTACGCCAGCTGTCCGGTTAGGTATTCCGGGAACTTTCGGCGGTTTAACCGGAGAATATCGCAGCCCCGAATTTGCTGCCGTGCTCGGTCTGATTTTATCTCAGTACAAACAGCGAGCGGCTTCCGGTGAAGAAACAAAAAAAGCGGAAGCAGAGTCGGGTAAAATTGTCGGCAAAATTAAAGACTTTTGGAAAAATCTATTTTAATAGAGAAAGGGAGGGAACATATATGGATTATCAAGTGATGCAGCAAAATGAACTGTTACCGGTTAATCCCACCGTTATTAAAG
>CAUVHB010000106.1:0-5513 GCA_963551335.1 uncultured Treponema sp. | reverse complement strand
CGCATCCCCGCCGTCAAGGTCAAGTTCCCCGCTCAGCGATGTTTCCGAAGCGGGTGGCGCAATATCTTCTTCATCTTCACGCGCAACCACATCCAACCCGATGAGCTGGTCGGGGCTTTCAATATCAAGGATTTTGACCCCCTGCGCGGCGCGTCCCATTACATTGATAGATGCAACCTGCACACGGATGGTCTTTCCCTGTCCGGTAATGCACACGATTTCGTCATCATCGGCAACGGCAAGCAGCCCGACGACTTCACCGGTCTTTTCGGTAACGGTATAGACCTTTTGCCCGCCAGTACCGCGGCCATGCGGAGAAAACTCGGAAAAATCAACCCGTTTGCCATAGCCATTTTCGCTCATCACAATGAGCTTACCGCCATTAATCCGAAGCGCGCCGGTCAACTCGTCCCCGCCGGAGAGTCGAATACCGATAACGCCATGCGAAGCGCGACCTTGATCGCGTATTTCCGTTTCGGAAACGCGGAGCGCCTGCCCGTGCCGAGTCACCAGCATTAGCTCATCCTGACCGGTGGTAAGGATTGCGCTCACGAGCTTATCCCCCTCATCAAGCTTAATTGCGATAATGCCGCGGGTTTTGGCATTCTGGAAGCTGTCGGTCTGCACTTTCTTCACAATGCCGCCGGCCGTCGCCATCAAGAGGTATGAGTCGCTACTAAACTCTTTTAAGGACACAATCGTGGTAATTTCCTCATCGGAAGACACCGCGAGGAGCGACTTGATATGGGAGCCGCGGCTGGTACGGCTCGCTTCAGGGATTTCGTGTACCTTAACCCAGTACGCCTTCCCCTCATTGGTGATAAACATAATATAATCGTGCGTAGAAGCGGTAAAAATCTGGTCGATAAAGTCGTCTTCTACCAGCGCTGCGGAGTTGGAACCCTTGCCGCCGCGGTTCTGCCGTTTATACGCAGTTACCGGCACCCGCTTGATGTAGCCGAGATTGGAAACCAGCACGACCATCTGTTCTTTTTTGATGAGGTCTTCGATGTTAATCTCTTCTACCTCATCACTGACAATATCGGTACGGCGATCATCGCCGAATTTTTCTGCAAGCTCATCGGTTTCTTGTTTGATGAGCGCAAGAATCTTTTCAGGATGCGCCAAGAGATCTTTGAGGTGTTCAATCAGCAGTTCAAGCTCGCGCAATTCCTTACGGAGGTCTTCAATTTCGAGGCTGGTAAGTCGCTTCAGCTGCATATCAACGATTGCCTGCGCCTGTATATCATCAAAGGAGAACCGCTCCATCAGCGCATTCTTGGCGCTTGCCGTATCGCGGGAGCCGCGGATAATCTTAATCACCTCATCGATGTTGTCGATGGCAACGATCAGGGCGCGTAAAATATGAGCGCGTTCTTCAGCTTTTTTTAGGTCGAAGCGGACGCGGCGGGTAACCACCTCCTGCCGGTGCGCCACAAAGTAGCCGACCAACTGTTTGAGCGTTAGCGTTTGCGGTCGCCCATCCACCAGCGCAAGGTTGATAACGCCAAAGGATGATTGCAGCGCCGTCTTAGAAAAGAGCTGGTTCAGCACCACCTTTGCGATCGCCCCCCGTTTGAGCTCAATAACCAGCCGTAAGCCGGCGCGGTCTGAAGTTTCGTCGTTGACGGCTGCAATTCCTTCTATCACTTTTTCACGGGCAAGTTCGCCGATTTTGGCAACCAGCGCCGTGGTATTCACCTGATAGGGTACTTCAGTAAAGATAATTGTTTCTTTGCCTTTCTTGTCCACCTCGATGTTGAACCTGCCGCGGACTAAAATCTTCCCGCGCCCCGTTTTAAACGCTTGCCGGATACCTTTTTTGCCAAAGATAATGCCGCCGGTCGGAAAATCAGGACCTTTAATATACTTGGAAAGCTCATCGATGGTAATATCGGGATTGTCAATATAGGCGGACACTGCTTGGGCAATTTCACGCAAGTTGTGCGGCGGCATATTGGTTGCCATACCGACCGCGATACCGCTTGAACCGTTTGCCAACAAAAAGGGGAATTTGCCGGGCAGAACAGTCGGCTCTTGTGTAGAATCGTCAAAGTTTGGAATAAAATCAACAGTATCCTTTTTTATATCTTCTACCATCGACTCCGCAAGCCGCGCCATCTTTGCTTCCGTATAACGGTAGGCCGCAGGCGGGTCGCCGCCGATGGTACCAAAGTTTCCTTGCGGATGGATGACTGGATATCGGAGCGAAAAATCCTGTCCCAAACGGACAAGCGCGTCATATACGGAGGCATCGCCGTGCGGGTGGTAACTTCCCAACACATCACCGACGATCTTAGCGCACTTACGCGTCGGCCCCGAATAACGCAGATTTTTTTCCTCCATTGAATAGAGGATTCTGCGATGAACCGGCTTCAAGCCATCCCGCACATCCGGTAGGGCGCGGCTCACAATAACCGACATCGAATAGTCTATATATGCACGTTTTACTTCCGTTTCAATCGGAATGGGGATCAACACCCCGCCTTCCGGCGTTTTTATCTCTTCCACGTTTTATGCTCCTTAACTCATCATCAAAACTGTTATACTGAATGAAAATTTTCATCCACACTACGAACTTTAAAAAAGCCTTTTATACAATTAGGATTCAGTATTACAATTTGAATATGATCTTTCTCTCTAAATCCTGACGTTGGGTATAATTCATTTCCCTCAAAGAATACACCACGTACAGAATCCTATGATTGCCTTTCATCTTTTTCTTTTTGCTGTGCGACAAATGAATTTATAAGAAAACAATCCAGTTCTCTTTTTAAAAGATCGTTTCTGCCTTTATTTTTAGGTAAGGCTAAGCCTTGTTCTTTAAAAGACTGAGAAATTATACTATAATACTCCTTTAATTTTATCAGGTTTTCTCTTTCAAGAAAGTCGAGACAATGCCCAAGGCAAATAACAGCGCCTAGTACAGCAGGTTTTGTCACTTTTTGATTTTTATTTTGCCGCTGTTTCACAAGACTTTGCGCCCATTCAAAAGCGCGCTCAGCATCATTTTCCCAGAAATACATACCTTTTCCAAGCCAGTCATAAGAATTTTCACTAAAATTCAAATTTTTTTGCTTTCCGGATACTAACGCATCGCAAATTGTTTCATCACAACCGTGAAAACCGAATAGTAAATTATCTCGCTTTTTATACATAGGTTATTCTATCACTTTATTCGGATCCGGCTCATACTCGGTTTTAGTGAGTTGATTATTGATAATTTTATATCCGCAATAAGCCAAAACAGAAGCGGATAGGATTCCTATCCCTGCAGCAATTATTTTCGAAGCTGCGTCGGTATCGGTATTTACATCTTCATGTCTTTTTTCATCCATATAATGGTACCTCCCTGCCGAACTTCTATTCGTCTTACACATCGAGATTTGCATAGACTGCATTTTCTTCGATAAACTTGCGGCGCGGCTCTACTTCTTCGCCCATCAGCGTACTGAAAATCCGGTCGGCTTCTACCGCATCGGGCAGGGTTACCCGCATCATCTTACGGCGGGCAGGATCCATCGTCGTTTCCCACAACTGTGTGCCGTCCATTTCACCCAAACCCTTGTACCGCTGAACTGCAGGGCTCACATTCCGTCCAATCTCATTCAAAATACTGTCCCGCTCGCTGTCGTCATAGACGTACCATTCTTTTTTATTGTAGGAAATTTTATAGAGCGGCGGCATCGCGAGGTACACATACCCGTGTTCAATCAGTTCCGGCATATAGCGGAAGAAGAAAGTGAGTAAGAGTGTGCGGATATGGGAACCGTCCACATCGGCATCCGCCATGATGATAATCTTATGATAGCGGATTTTATCAAGGTTAAAGTCCTCTCCGATGCCGGTGCCGAGGGTTGCGATAATCGGCTGGAGTTTCTCATTGCTCATCACCTTGTCGAGCCGGGTCTTTTCGACGTTCAGCATCTTTCCCCACAGCGGCAAAATCGCCTGCGTTTTGCTGTCGCGTCCCTTCTTTGCGGAACCGCCTGCAGAATCACCTTCTACAATGTAGACCTCGCATTTTTCAGGGTCTTTGGAAGAACAGTCGGCAAGTTTTCCCGGCAGACCAAAGCTGTCAAGTCCGCTTTTCCGGCGGGTTGCTTCTTTTGCTTTGCGCGCGGCGATGCGGGCGGTTGCTTCTCCTACCGCTTTTTCGAGGATTTTATCGATTTCTGTCGGATTTTGCTCAAAAAAGAGGGTGAGTTTTTCGTTGATAAAGGTATCAACAATGCTGCGCACATCACTGTTGCCGAGTTTGGTCTTTGTTTGCCCTTCAAACTGCGGTTCCGGCACTTTAACGGACAAGACCGCCGTTAAACCGGCACGGACATCCTCCCCCATCAACTTTTCTTCTTTTTCCATCTTTTTAGAAAGCTTGGCATTTTTTTTCAAAAATTCGTTCATCACGCGGGTGAGCGCCGTTTTAAAACCTTCAAGGTGGGTACCGCCCTCCCGTGTATTGATATCGTTGACAAAAGAGAGGATCGTTTCTTTATAGCCATCGTTGTACTGCATCGCAAGTTCAACAACAACATCGTTTTTTTCACCTTCAAAATAGATGGGTTCCTTGGGCAGCACCTGTTTATTTTCGTTGAGGTAACGCACAAAGTGAGAAAGCCCGCCGTCAAAGGCAAAGGTAACTTCTTTTGGAGTAGAAAGCCGCTCATCGCGCAGTGTGATGCTGATGGTGTTATTCAAAAAGGCAAGTTCACGCAGCCGCACTGCCAGTACGTCAAAGTTATAGGTAGTAGTTTCGGTAAAAATAGTCGGGTCGGCAGTCCAGCGGATGGTTGTACCACGTTTTTGCGTTTCTCCCCGTTTGGTAACCGGACCGAGCGGCTCACCGAGCGAAAACTTTTGTACATACTCAAAGCCGTCTCTGCACACAATCGCTTCCATATTAGTGGAAAGTGCGTTTACAACGGAAACACCGACACCGTGCAAACCGCCAGAAACCTTGTATGAGCCCTTGTCGAATTTACCGCCCGCATGGAGCCGTGTTAAAACCAACTCAAGTGCGCTCACTCCCTCTTCGGGGTGAATATCAACCGGAATACCGCGCCCGTTATCTTCTACCCTGACGGTATCGTTTTTTTCCAATACTACCAAAATGGTATCGCAATAGCCTGCCATTGCTTCGTCGATACAGTTATCGACAACTTCGTATACCAGATGATGTAGTCCGTCAGGACCGGTAGAGCCAATATACATTCCAGGGCGTTTACGAACTGCGTCCAGCCCCTTTAAAACGGTAATATTTTCTGCTGAATATGAAGGCGTTGTCATGCACTATCCTTAGAGACTAAAATGAATGGAACCGATAAACAGGTTCGTTTTAGCGGCATCCTATGAATTATGGGGTATTCTATAAAATGATGATACTAATGGGCACCTCTAAAAACTCAAGGTTAGATTTTTAGAGGTGCCCGTCGAGTTTTAATTTAAGTCTTTATGACATAATGACTTAAATTAAAACATCGCAAGTTACATCTAAAGAAAACTTCTAAAAC
>CAUVHB010000105.1:0-5583 GCA_963551335.1 uncultured Treponema sp. | reverse complement strand
GTACATTCTTTTATCGTCAGTGCATTCATAGTTGGCAGGAACGATAGCGAAAAAAGGAGCTTTTGTCAAAGGATCGAAAGTCGTTTTATCCAAATGAATTTAAGTTCATCTTGACAAGATGTAGCCTATAAGCTAAGGATGCACAAGCCTTGTATTTTTCCATCGCTTACACTCCCCCGCCCCATCCGCGCCACTTTTCTGCAAGCGAGGTCTGAGCTTCCGATGCGGGGTACGAAAGTGTAGTATCTGAACTCATCGGGGCAGAAACAATTTCTGTGGGAGTATCGGTTTTACAGACAGCCTCGATATCAGCAGTCTTTAATTCCTGTAAGAAAGCGGCTAATTCCTCCGGAGACATTGTCTCTTTTAATTTATTGATTGTACGGATTAAATCCTGCTGGGCACCGCTCGCGGTTTCTTTTTTCAGTTGAGCATTGTTTTTTTCAACTTTTTCGCGGAGTCGTTTTGCATATTCTCTGCCATCAATGGATTGTACAACGGGAATTCCCGCCGTAACACCAATAACTGCAAGCACCAATTTAAGTCCGACAAGTCCGCCTGCACTGCTCGCATATTCAAAAGAAGCACCGGTAAGATAAGCGGTTTTGAATGCCTCATAATAGAAAATAGTAAGCGTACTATATGCAATAAGGAGTATAAACGCCGCAGCAAGCCGTCTTTTGGTGTACCATCCCATCGGCTGAATAAACAGATAGATAATCGCTGCAATCAAAGCCACCCCAAAAAAAAGTTCTGCGATCCATGGCATCATAAAAAAAGAAAAAGAATCCGTATAAAGCACATTGCGTAACAGATAGAACTGTCCGATAAGAATTACCAGAAAGCAAATGACTGTAACCCCGCCCCGCGCACGGGTATTTATTTTATTTTGTTTCATTTTATATACATCCCCTCGTGAATTGCTCATCTTCATGAGAAGTTTTATTTATTTAGCATTTTTTCATTGGTGAACAATCGCTTTTAGAAGATGCCAGGCGTTTTACGCTACGCTACATTCCTTGAAACAGTAGCCAGCGGGCAAGCACTCCGGCAATAGTACTGAATGGAGGCGTCCCCGTCTGCGCATAGTCTTCAAGTGCATAGCCTATTTTCATAAAGAATGTTGTGATGCTCGATAAACCGGCAGTTACCATCAATATACCGAAGAAGATAATCAGCAATCCGGCTGTTATCTTAACCCCGCGCGTATGCCGCTTGAACCATTGCAGCACCGGCTCCGCTTTGTCAAAAAATAGCCCTGCCAGCAGGAAGGGGATGCCAAGACCGAGCGAATACGCCCCCAGCAAAAAGGCGGCTTTTACAATATTACCAGCCTGCGCCGCAAAGAGCAGAATGGACGACAATATCGGACCGATACAGGGACTCCATCCGGCGGCAAACAGCATACCGAATACAAACGCCTTGGAAAAACTTGTGGCAGCGCTCGGCGCCTGCGCTTTTATCTCTCCGCGTAAAAAGGGGATAAAATCAAAGAGCATATTAAGACCGAGCAGGATGACAAGCGCCCCCGCACCCCGCATAATCATACGTGGTACGGCGCTGCCGATAAAGCGGGCGCCTGTGCCGAATAAAATGGCAAGCAGCACAAACACAACCGTAAATCCCAACACAAAGCTGATGCTTCGCAGAAAAAGGCGCAGGCGACCGCTGCCTCCTTCGCGGATTTGGCTCAGCGATTCACCGGAAATAAACGAAAGGTACACCGGAATAAGTGGCAGAACGCAGGGGCTTAAAAATGACAACAATCCTGCAAAAAAAGCGCCAAAGAGTCCTGGAAGAGAAGCGCTACCCATCAGCCATTTCCTTCAATAGTTTTATCAATTCCGCTTGGTCATACTCCATCGCACCGATACGCGCGGCGATAACCTTTCCTTCTTTATTAACCAGATAGGTGGAAGGGATACCACGCGCCGCAAAGATGGACGATAAGGCATTCGATTCATCCAAATAGATGGGGAATGTATACTTATTTTTTTCGATAAAAGATGCCACCTGCGCACGCTGCTCGCCCGCATCGACGGCAACAATCCGGAAGTTTGTGCCGCTCATCTGCTGATATAAGCGCTCGATAGAAGGCATTTCCGCGCGGCACGGTGGACACCACGTCGCCCAAAAATTGAGAAGCGTGATCTTACCGGTGAAATCGCGCACTTTGACCGGATCACCCTTCAGCGCAGAAATCGGGGCGGTTATCGGCAGATCAATCGGCTGGTCATACACATAAAACCCGAGCGAACTGAGCGCCGACGACACATCGGTACGGGACTGTTGAGCTGCAGACGTCTGCACAGCGGTCGATGCAGCAGTTGACTGAGCATTTGAATCCGTCGTTGCGGCGGAAGCGGTGGTCTGCGCTGGTTTAGCGGAGCAACCAAACGCAAAAATACTAAAAACAAGACATAAAGATAATATTTTCATGCACACAAAATAGTATATTTACGGAAAGAAGTCAAATCTTCGGAATGATTTTTAATTAGGGCAAGCGCTCAACCATCAACCCGATCGGTTGGCGCTTGTAAAGAAGCGCCGCAGTATGGCACGCTCGGCAACAATAAGCGCTATCATTGGTTCATTAAAATGCAGCAGCCGAACAAAATATCAATTTTGGAGGATGCTGCATTGGTGCGCGGAACGCGCGCACGTCAATAAGCGATGTTTGCGGCAAGCAAACTCGACGTGTTTTTCAGCCGCGCTATTTTAGCGGCTGAAAATAAACCTTCATTTAACAGTGTCAATAATGCCGCCGCCGAGTACCCTACTCCCACAGTAAAACACGGCGGCTTGCCCGCGCGCAACCGCCCGTTCCGGTTCGGTAAAGACGATGCGGACGTTGGAAGCGCCGACGGGTTCAATGAGGGCTTTTTTCAGCTGCTGCCGGTATCGGGTCTTAACCTCCGCGTAAAAAGGCTCCGGCGGCATTTCGGCAATCCAGTTCACCTCCCGCACTGAACAGGCAGCGGCAAGAAGCGCCTTACCCGAACCGATGGTAACCGTATTATGCGCCGCAGATTTTTCAACGACATAGATAGGATAGCCGAACGGCAGCGCAAGCCCTCGCCGCTGCCCGATGGTATAGCGGTGCAAGCCGCGGTGCGTACCGACCGTGGCGCCGTTCAAGTCGATAAAAGCGCCTTCGGGAAAAGCATCGGGGGCCACTGCTTCGATTACCGCTGTGTAGTCGCCGTCCGGTACAAAACAAATATCTTGGCTATCGCTCTTATGCGCATTGAGTAGGTCTGCCTTTTCCGCAATGCGGCGGACTTCCGGCTTGGTAAGCGCTGCGAGCGGGAAAACGATTTTGCTCAGCTGCGCTTGGTTCAATAATGCTAAAAAGTAACTTTGATCTTTTTGCGCATCGGCGCCCCGCTCCAGCGCATACCTTCCGGACGGCTCCTGAACCACCTTGGCATAATGACCGGTTGCAACGGCATCGCAGCCTTCCTGTAATGCACGCTCCAATAGTAACCCAAATTTAATCCGCTTGTTGCAAATGTAACACGGGTTCGGCGTTTCGCCATTGCGGTAGCTTTGTATAAAATACCCGATAACTTCTTGTTGAAATGCGGTACGAAAGTCATACACACGGTGTGGAATACCGAGTACCCGCGCCGCCTGCGCCGCTTCGTCAATAATCCTTTCAGACTGCGCCTTTGCAGCCGCATCTTTTTCATTCAATAAACGAAGCGTAATACCGCGCACCTCATGCCCCTGTTCCATCAGGAGCTTTGCCGCAACGGTAGAATCAACTCCTCCGCTTAAACCTACTGCAATCTTCATGCTCACGCTCTTTAATCCTTCATACGTTTTTTACTGCGGTAACTTTTACGGCGATTACCTTTTGAGCGCGGTTACTTTTTTACCGCGCTCCGCAAAGATAGCGCTTTACCACCCGCCAGCGCAACCGCTTCCAATTGCGTATAGGTATGAGCGGGGAATTGCGCCGGTACGCTTAACGCGCTGCCGATATAAATGGCTTCGACCGTTTTGGTTTCTTTCTGTTCTGTATCGCGATTTGCTGCGGTAATGCGGACCGTAAGCGGCAGGGCATAGTCCGCGCGCTGCTCCGTTGCTCCGAACGAAATATTGACATAGAGGTAGTCCTGTTGAGTCAAATATTCCAGTTTTGTCGGAATCCCTAGAATTTTTCCGGATTGCCGATCGGTTTTTAAAAGAAACGATGCAAAAGTAAGCGCAAAGATGGCAACAATCGCAAACAGCATAGAGCGGGATGAACGTGTTGCCGTCAGACTTTTGATCAAACTCATTTTTTTTATGTAATCGGGTTCATACATCTGCTGCACCGCCTCCGGCGCTCGCTTCAAACGCTCACTCCGATCATAGCGGCAATATGAACTCCCCTCGCTCCACGAATCCGGTTGATTATTCATTTTTCGATACTCCGGTAATTGCGTTTGTCTTCCACCAGACAATGCTTGCCTGTTTGTCTCCCGCAAGAAGCGCCGACAAGATGCCGTCGGAAGAAAGGTGAAACGCGTTATAGACCAGTTCATCCGCAGAAACAGCCAATGTCCGCGTGTATATTTTATTTGAATGTAAGTCGATAAGTTCGAGGATATATCCATCGGAGCGCGGCGTTGTCAACAAGCACCAATTATTTGCCGTTATGCCAAGTAATCCGTAAATTTTTTTAACAGGACGGCTGTCGGCATTTGTATCTTCCGTGTCTTCATAGGGAGCAATATCAATAGCCCGTTCATACTGCCGCGTTTCAATATTGAATATATAGAGGCAGCTTTTATCATAACTGATTCCGGCGCTCACATTGATATCCGCATCGATGTCTTCACGGTAATAATCAACTTTAATATACAGCTTTTTTGAGGTAAAATCGGGCACAGCCTTATCAAGGCTGGAAAACAGCTTGACTTCGTTGGTATAGGGCGACGGCAAGCTGTTAAACGCAATGGGAATTTTATACAGCAAACTGCCCGTATTATCATACCAGTAGACCCGCATACCGATTTCCGTCCGGCACACTACAATAATTCCGTTCTGTGCATCCGCATACAGCCCTTCGATGGGCGGAAAGGGTGTACCGCCGACGCCTTCTTGCCCGACAGTATCCACAAAATCCCCCGCCTCATTAAAATGAATAACCGTATCACGGAGTACAAGGTTTGCCGTTTGGTCATACTCGATGCGTTCTTCGTTGACTGTATCGACGGCAAATAGATGCTTGTTCGGCGTTACGGCAAGATAGGTGGGATGATTCAGCGGATACGGCACGGCGAGGCGAGTCATAATTTTATCAGCTTGATCGGCATCGATAAATGTGGGGCGCGGATTCTTTTCAGGATTATAGTACAGCGCAAGCAAGTCGCCAAATGACGTTAATTTTAAAATTTTTCCCGCGCCCGAATTACTGAGATAGAAAATACCGTCATCCATAAAAAGCTGACTGTCGGGGCGGACGTACGGACTTGCCAGCTGAAATAAATCGAGCTGATCTTCAAAATTTCCGTATTTAATTGAAAAAAGCTGTATGCGTTCCAAGTTTCCCGTTTTTTCTTTTGCGCAAGACACTGTAAAAAAAGAAAAAGC
>CAUVHB010000104.1:0-5637 GCA_963551335.1 uncultured Treponema sp. | reverse complement strand
TAAAGTTGGCGCAAGTATGACACTTTTACCGATTTCAGTCAATCAACGTCCGCGCCTGCTCCAATTCCAAAAGCGCTTCTATTGCTTCACCAATATCGCCGTTAATGCAAATCGAACGCTGTTCGATTTCTTTGGGCGCAAACGCCTCTCCGTAATTGATGCATGCGTAAACTGCCTGCGCATTCTGCGCCGTCATCTGTTGGAACGGATATTTGATAATCCCGGGAGTATTTGCCCCGACGCCGAGCTCTAAAAAAACTATGCGGCTATTTTTGTGAACTGTCAGAAAGTCCCCATAGCGTTGAGCGGCAGCATGCCAGCCGACATCCTCTACAAACGTATCATCAACCCGCAGATTCATACTCATCGGCTTGCCGCATACCGGACAGTATGGAATCAATGCTGTTGGAATCTTCATATCGCGCTGCTGCTCATACATTGCCCGCACCTGCGCCTCGTTATCATACGTCTTCTGATGACACGGCACGCTGCACTGAAACAGGCCAAAATCGCCCTGCGTGTAAAACAGCCGCGTCTTGTCAAAGCCCGCTTTCTGAAAGCAATGATCGACATTTGTGGTTAGCACAAAATAATTCTTACCGCTCGCCAACGTGCGCAAGGTTTCATACACTGGTTTGGGCGCGTCGGTATAGCGGTTTATCATAATCTGACGGCTCCAGTACCCCCAATGTTCCTCCAATGCCTCGTACGGATAAAACCCTCCCGTATACATATCAGAAAAACCGTACTTTGCATGGAAATCCGCAAAATGCTTTTCAAAGCGTTCTCCCGAATACGTAAACCCTGCCGAAGTCGAAAGCCCAGCGCCTGCCCCTATTAGCACCGCATCCGCATCTTGCAGCGCAGCTTTCAACGCTTTAATCTTGCGCTGGTACTCCTCCGGCGTGTCGTGTATGGTTTGCATAGTGTATCTCATATTCCTTTATACCTAATACTTTTACTGGACTTTGTCAAATGTATTTTAATGATACGGGGGTTCCCCTCACTCCGTTCGGGTCGCTACGTCCGCTGTTCCGCTATCGCTTCATTCCTTCACTTCGTTTCGGAACGCCTTAGGCGCAGCTCCCATCGCTAACCCTTTACATTTGATTGGCAGTTTTATAGCCAAACATACGCCATAATTATGTATCCAATCATCGATTTGGCTCATTTGTATGTTGCTGTATTTATCTATGGTAAGTTTTTCGTAAAATAAAGCTCTTGCTCAATAAAAAAGGCAGCTCATTTAATGGGCTGCCTTTCTGTTCACAACAATTAAAATTAGAACTTGATAGAAAGACCTAACTTTAAGTTTACACTGTTAGCAAGAATATTCTTTAGATTATCTTTATTTGAAACATTGATGGATGTACTACCAACCTTGAAAGTTTTTTCAACCTTTAAAGGTACAAAATAGAAAGTATCAGCTATGCCGCCGTAAATGCCTATCATATCGGTAAAATAAAAACTTGCTAAAATATTTGCACCTAAACCGAACATAACATCCAACTTTTTGTATGATGCTTGAATAGTTCCTATCGTAGCTGTTTCCGTAGAACTTACCGCATTTAAACCTAAACCGCCGCCTACAAAAAGGTTGAATTTTGTTTTTTTAAAAAATGTATAACCTGCTCCAATCTGACTATCGAATATAACAGCGCTACTTTTCACAAAATCTGATGCATTGCTTACATTATTGAACAGATCCTTATGGCTCTTTCCCGGAAAGGCGACTTGTGCCATTAAATAAAAAAAATTAGTTCTCAGATCCACTGCGATTCCAGCCGCATTGTTGCTTTCATTAGTAAGATTTTTTACTGCATTTTTAAAATCAGCTAAAGCCAATGTAGTAACATCGCCTTCGTTTTTGCTGTGAACAAAATAATTCGTAAAGGCAGGACCAAACGAAATCGCAAAATCTGCAAATGCAAAAGCGGCAGATGCAAGCGAAAGAACCAAAACTAAAACCATTTTCTTGTGCTTCATAATAAACCTCCTATAAAACACATTTTTTATTTATAACATTTATAAAATAAAACCTAGTACTAATGAGCGAGTTTGCAGTACGTAAACTCGACGTGTGTTTAAGCGGTACCATTTGTACCGCTTAAACACAAACCCAGATTAATTATGTAATCGAAGCGTCGTAGATGCTCTTAATTGCAGCGGCAAGCGTTTTATCGAATTCTTCCTGCGACTGTTGCGCACGTAAATCTTCAGAAAGGGCACGAGAAAAGCTCGCAATCATTCCGTGGTTCTTTGCCAGCAAGGCGTTTGCCTCTTCTCTGCTGTAACCTCCCGAAAGCGCAACCACGCGGACAACCTGCGGATGTCCGATAAATTCTTTATACAAATCTGCCTGCGTCGGAATGCTGAGCTTGAGCATAATCAGTACATCCTTAGGCAGCTTTGCAATGTGTTCGCGAATTTCATTCTTTAGAATATCTTCGCACTTTGCTTTATCGGGGCTGTTAATATCTACTTCCGGCTCGATAATCGGCACAAGCCCGTGCTTTGCAATTTGCAGTCCTATTTCAAACTGCTGGTCAATAACCTTTTTAATACCGGCGGGGTTTGCTTCTTTTATTACCGAGCGCATCTTTGTTCCGAAGATATGTTTTTGTACGGCGCGCTGCAGCAATGCTTCCAAATCGGGCATCGGCTTCATCATTTGAACACCGTCAGCCAAATCGGCAAGTCCCTTATCTACCTTTAAGAAAGGCAGTACGCCGCGCTTATCCCACAGGTAATCTGCCGTAGGAATACCTTCTATATCGCGAGCCATTGTTTGTTCAAAAAGGATGGCGCCGAGGATGTGTTTTTTATCGAATTCTTTACTGGTGATAATCCGTGTACGCATGGCATGTACCATATCGAACATTTCTTTTTCGTTAGAGTAAGCGTCTTTTCCAATGCCGTAGGCAGCCAAGGCCTTAGGCGTACTGCCGCCACTCTGATCAAGGGCTGCGATAAACCCTTTACCGGTACGCATCCGTTCTATTTTTTGCTTGTCCATAATAAAACCTCCTGCAAAATATTGTAATATCAGTATATCCTATGATTGCGAAAAACGCTAGTCTATCGGTATCCTGTATTGGGATATGAAGAGAGATGGTATCGGCATCTTCACATATTCGGATTTTCAGCATATAATTGGGGAACACGAGGATGTATTATGAAAGAAGTTTATACCGATAGTTTTGTTCAAAATATGGAATTCCATATCCATCGAGACATACGGGAAAAATGCCGTTTTTCAAAGACGCTTTTTTCATCTACCGGAAATGTCATAATACGGAACATTAACGATGTCTATGCGTTTATGTTCAAATATAATGAAGTTGTCGAATCGGGCGCATTCGGTATGCCCGTGCGTGCCGAGCAGTACTTAAAAGCGGGACAACTGAATGCGATGGGGCTAATCGACGAAATTTTCCATTATATGTGCCGGCTTTATCGCAGGGATGTGTGCCCCGATTTTTTTAGCAGTGGTTATGCATTTGTGCAAGCAAAACTCGCAAAAGAACGGCTACCCAACCTCGACGATTTATTACTCGAATTTTGTACCGAATTCCCTCCTGCCGAAGTGTACGGCGGAACGATGTCCGTCGAGGATTGGTTTAGCAATACCGATCCGGTCTCGGGCATCGACAATAAGTTCCGTGCTTTTGAAGAACTTATTTTGTGTAAGCTGGCAAATGAAAATCCCGCATTTCAGCCTTTTTATCCGCTTTTTACTGACGAAAAACTTGCGGCTCACCCTTCATATAGCTGTTTCTGGGATAGCCTTTGGGAATGGTCGGCGCAAAACGAAGTGTTCGGACCCGAAAAAATCGATTTGATTTCGCTGCTTAAAGCGCCCGTGTCTTATGCGCCGTTCAGTTTGAAAGGTCAGCTCGAATATATCAAAATGCACTGGCTTGATTTGCTGGGCGAATTTATCGGCAGGCTTTTAACCGGTCAGGATATTCTTTCAGAAGAAGAAAAAGCCGCGTGGCAGGGCGGCGGCGGGGGAGGCGAATACGACGCGTATCATTTTGAAGATTTGATGCAGGAGTATGAACGGTTTAGCGCCGACCTCGAGTGGATGCCGAATGTGGTGATGATTGCCAAAAGTACGCTGGTGTGGCTGGATCAACTCAGCAAAAAGTATCAGCGGTCTATCACGCGCCTCGATCAAATTCCTGATGAGGAACTTAACTTCCTTGCAGAAGCGGGCTTCAACGCGCTGTGGCTTATCGGCGTGTGGGAGCGTTCCCCTGCAAGCGCGCGGATTAAGCAGATATGTGGCAATCCCGATGCGGCGGCGAGCGCGTATAGTTTAACTGATTATGAAATAGCCGGTGAAATCGGCGGATGGGAAGCGCTGGAAAACTTGCGCAAACGTGCCGGCGCGCGTGGCATTCGGCTTGCTGCGGATATGGTGCCGAACCATACCGGTATAGATTCAAAATGGGTTATTGAGCGACCGGATCTTTTTATACAAACTCGCGAAAGCCCTTTCCCGGGCTATAACTTTGACGGTGAAAATCTTTCCCACGATTCCCGCGTTGGTATCTACCTTGAAAATCATTACTATTCAAAAACGGACTGCGCGGTGGTGTTTAAGCGGGTCGATAACTATACCGGAGATACTCGGTATATTTATCACGGGAACGATGGAACGGGGCTGCCGTGGAACGATACCGCGCAAATTGATTTTCTCAATCCCGAAGCCCGCGAAGAGGTCATTAGGAAGATTTTGCACGTTGCGCGGAATTTTCCGATTATCCGCTTTGATGCGGCGATGGTGCTGGCAAAAAAGCACATCCGGCGGCTGTGGTACCCTGAACCGGGCAGGGGAGGGGATATTGCAAGCCGTTCCCGCTTTGCGCTTTCTACAGAGGAGTTTCAAAAGCGAATTCCCGAAGAGTTTTGGCGTGAAGTTGTAGATCGCTGTGCGGTTGAAGCGCCCGATACGCTCCTATTGGCAGAGGCTTTTTGGATGATGGAGGGGTATTTTGTCCGCACGCTCGGTATGCATCGTGTGTATAATTCCGCCTTTATGAATATGCTAAAAAAGGAAGATAATGCGCATTACCGGTTGACCATCAAGAATACCCTTGAGTTCGATCCGCAAATATTGAAGCGTTATGTCAATTTTATGAACAATCCCGATGAAGAAACTGCTGTGGCGCAGTTCGGTAGGGATGATAAATACTTTGGCGTCTGTACCATGCTAGTTGCGATGCCGGGGCTGCCGATGTTCGGACACGGGCAAATCGAAGGCTTTGAAGAAAAATACGGGATGGAATACCGCCGTGCCTATTACGACGAGCAGGTAAACACCGGTCTTGTAGAGCGGCATCGCCGAGAAATTTTCCCCTTGATGCGTCAGCGTCGGTTATTCTCCGGCGTAGAAAACTTCCTGCTGTATGATTTTTGGACGGAAGGGCAGGTAAACGAAAATGTCTTTGCATGGTCGAATGTGTTTGGGGATTCCCGCTCCCTTATTCTTTATAACAATAAATATGAACGAGCGGCAGGCTGGATCAATATGTCCGCTGCTTATGCCGTTAAAGGAGTCGATGACGAAAAACAGCTGGTACAGCGGACACTTGCGCAAGGGTTGCAGCTAACGGTTACTTCGGATCGCTT